>JAJYNV010000051.1 GCA_021786135.1 Bacillota bacterium | reverse complement strand
CCAGTCAAAGTTCACCAAGTCCTACTCCTCTAATGTCTTCTTATCCGGCAACGAGGTCTGGGCTAATGCACCGGGTTACTACGTCATATCGGCTACCTCTGGCAACCAAATGGCGTTCGCTGACATTACGGTGCAATCCTCAACCTCGACAACTCAACCGCCTTCGTCGTCTCAACCGCCTCCGTCGCAGACTGGGAGCGACACGGGCAATTCGACGAGCACACCTCTATCCCACATGTCCGTTGCGACGCCGACTATCAGCCAGGGTGGGACGCTGGTAGCATCGCTGCCCACGGCGAGCAACGACGTCTTCTGGTGGCTCACGGACATAGCCACGGGCAGGCAGTACCCCCTTTTCGCCTCGACCACCTCGAGTCTCGACGAAGCGCTTCCGGTCTTCATCCCGCCCGATAACTACACCCTTTCAGCCCAGGTCAACATGCCAGGCCTTCCTGTTGCAACTTACGCTGCACAAGTTGCTGTCACGAGCGGCTCAGGCATCTCCATCCTCCCCGGCGTCACTCCCTACGACATTTACAATTGGCAGAACATAATCCCACTGTACCGTCAAGGCGTTGAGGGACAGGGGGAGACGATTACCCTCTTCGAGTTGAGCGACGTCAATCTGTCTGACGTCCAACAGTTTGATGCCGAAATGGGCATGCCGCCGGCGAATATCGTCACCTACGCGCCGTACGGCGATCCCGGTATTACTTCGGCCGTGGATGAGGCAGATCTTGACGCTGAGTGGGTGCACGCCATCGCGCCAGATGCCACAATTGTCGTCTACGCCTATTCGGAAATTTCTTCGTTGTTCGGGGGACTCTCTGATGCAACGCTTGCCTCTTTTCACGCGGGGGATGCTGCAATTTCCATCTCGTATGGAGAGGCAAACGTGAGTCTAGTGCACCTTGCAACGGACGCAGTGTTCGCTGACGCAGCTGATCAGGGACTCGGTATCTTTGCTAGTTCGGGAGACCATGGACAGGCGGACTTGGTGAACTTTGACTGGCCTTCTACAGACGCTGATGTCGTGTCTGTGGGCGGTGTGCAGTACGACAACGAGGGCAATGCGACGTACTGGTACAGTGGTTATGATCAGAGTGGCGAACTGTGGGCGGCAGGTTATGGGAAAACCCTGGGCTTTGCACCCTCGTGGCAGACAGCCGTAGGACTTGGATCAGAACGCATGATCCCTGACGTCAGCGACCTGGCTGCAAACACCTTCGCAGTAGTCGACGGTAGCGCAACAACGATGGAAGGGACTAGTATCGCATCACCTATGTGGGCGGCCACCTGGGCACTTGTAACACAGATCTACCAGCAAGACCACGGTGGTGCGCGGCTCGCCACGCCAGCAGGAGAGGTGATCTACGACGTCGCCGCCTCCGGCTCGTTCCCCGCGTTCAGCCAAAGCTACGACGCACGCACGGGATTTGGTCCGCCCAACGTCACAAACCTTGCCGAGGACGTCAATGCGCTACCGTAGAACATGCCGGAGTGGAAAGAGGGAGTTTGAGGAGCCATCTCCCGCCTTGGACCAGACGTATGAACAGGAGACAAGCAGTTGGGTCCATCAGTTCTCTAAAGGCTCAGGGCCACAGGTGCCAACACCTCTCTCTGTGAAGTCGAGAAGCTGCAGAAGGACCTGAAGACCTCGACCGCCGATTACCTTGATCCTGAAACCCGAGCAAAAGTAGAGGCCCTGCTTGCCGAGCGACTCGCAGGGAATAGCGGCAGCCAGAGTTCGCGGCGCCTGGGTCACGACCTTCCGGTGATGGGCAACGCGAAGCACAAGGCGTCCCTGACACGCGGCGGGACGCGGCGACCATGATGCGGGTCGAGGCGCGTCCGCCTGGCTGTTGACTGCGCCTTGCGACTCGGCGCCTTTCAGGGCGGAGCGCCGATCGGCGATGCGATGAATCGGCCGCCCTCTCTTGACCCGGCGCTGATTGGCGGTCATCGCAGCTCTCTTGGTCCGCTGTCGCCTACTGAGAGCCGGCGCCCGCCGCGAAGCGCACTAGAGGCTGGCGCATGGAACGCAGGAGATCTGGTTGCCCGAGCGGACGCCGGATCTCCTTTCTCTGCGCGTCCAGGCAGTTCTGAGCACCTCGCAAGCGATCGGTCGGCTGGTGGGGTTGCCGGCGACGGCAGCTACCCGCTCGAATGCCAAAGTTGGCGGCCCGGGTTACCCCTGGGCCCCGTGGCGCGTATGGATGTAGTGAGGCACGCGCGGCCCGGAACTTCGGGCCGCCGCGGGCTGCAACGTCGCCTGCCGCTGTAGGGGCGGCACGGAGGAGGTGCGCCAACGGGGCTCAAACGCGGCATCCCCTTCCTCGTCGCCCTGGCACTGCTCGCCCTGTGGGAACTCCTGACCATCGCCCGGGCGTTCCCCCCCATGCTGCTGCCCTCGCCACTCTCTGTGCTGCATGAGATCCCCCAGATCTTCACCGTCGGCTACGGCGGGCAGACGTTCCTGACGGACATCTGGGTCTCCTCCGCCCGCATCGCCGCGGGATTCCTGATTGCCGTGCTGGTCGGCGTGCCGATCGGGATCCTGATGGCCTCGAGCGAGATCGCCTTCCAGGCGATCGACCCATTGCTCCAGTTCGTGCGGCCGGTCCCGCCCCTTGCCCTAGTCCCTCTCCTCGTCACCTGGTTCGGCATCGGCGAGGTCTCCAAGGGCCTCGTGATCATGCTCGGCACCATACCCGTCATCGTGCTCAACACCATCTCCGGTGTGCGCTCGACTCCGAGAGAGAGGATCCAGGTGGCGCAGTGCCTCGGGGCCACGAAGTGGCAGATCCTGCGCCACGTGATCGTGCCATCCTCCCTGCCGGAGGTGTTCACCGGCATGCGCGTAGGCATCGGCGTCGGCTGGACCTGCCTCGTAGCTGCCGAGATCATCGCGGCGACGGCCGGCCTCGGCTGGCTCGTGCAGGAGGCCGGCCAGCAGCTGCAGGTGGGAATCATCTTCATCGCCATCCTGGCGATCGGTCTGATCGGCTACGCCATGGATCTTGTCATCCGGCTCCTCGAACATGCGCTGGTGCCCTGGAAGGGCAAGGCGTGACGCCGGAGCCTGCGACACAACAGGGGGGATGGAAGGTGTCCAAGGGGATGCGCGCGATCGTGGCCGCGGCTGGCATCGCTGCTGCCGGCTGCCTCCTGCTCGCCGGATGCGGCGGGAGTACTCCCGCGGCGACGAAGGCGGAGCCGACGGTTGTCATCGGCTACGAGAACAACGGTGCGGACCCGGAGATGGCGGCGATGGCGCAGGGCTACTTCGCCAAGTACATGAAGGGAGCACACGTCGAGCTGCGTTATTTCAGCTCGGGGCCTGCATCGCTGGCAGCCTTGGCATCCGGCAGCCTGCAGTTCATGACGGGCCTCGGCAATCCGCCGGCGGCCGCCGCCATCG
>JAJYNV010000008.1 GCA_021786135.1 Bacillota bacterium | reverse complement strand
ATAGAGGAGGTCGGTCGCCGACGCGCCGCGGGCCAGGGACTCAAGACCCACGTGGATGGCGGTGCCCGCGAGCCAGAGGGCCAGTGTGACGTAGGTGCCCTGCCTGAGCACCTTTCCCCCGTCGCGCCAGAGCTTCACCGTGTAGGCGCGCACCGCCCCAAGTCCGATGGCGATGAAGAGAAGGCTCGCCGCCAGCGTCTCCGCGTCCGCCGGAGTGATCACGTGCCTGGCCGCATATTGCGAGAGGTCCCCCGCCCCTATCACGATGAGGATCAGGGGCAACGTCAGGTTCTGCCGTGCGACCCGCACCTGCAACTGATTCCAGAGGATGTATGCGAGAACGACCAGAGTCACGATCACGCTGCTGCCTGAAGAAAGCACCGATGCCACACTCCCGTCAATCCAGCGTCTTAGTGGGGAATGGTAGAGTCTATTGAGATGGCGGGGTTCCTCGCCCCGTCCTCATATGAGGCCAATTCACCCGTCCTGTCCCTCCGACGGCAGGAGTTCCTGCGCCCGCAGG
The DNA here is from genome assembly GCA_021786135.1 of Bacillota bacterium. GTDB lineage: Bacteria > Bacillota > Sulfobacillia > JAJZYS01 > JAJYTV01 > JAJZQO01. The sequence continues at coordinate 2,903 of JAJYNV010000008.1, read as the reverse complement.
GCGGCGCGGGTGCGGTTTGGCACTTGCAGCTTGCCCAGGATGCTGTTGACATGGTTCTTCACGGTGCTCTCGGAGATGAAGAGCTGCTCGGCGATCTCGCGGTTGCTCGCTCCTCGCGCCAGAAGGCGCAGAACGTCGAGTTCCCGCGGCGTCAACTCCTCCACCTCCGAGCGCTTCTGCTGCGCGATCTGCCTCAGATACTTCCCAGCGACGCTCGGCTGCACGAATATCTCGCCGACGGCGATAAGGCGGATCACGCCGCACAGTTCCCCGGCATCGACATCCCTCAGGAGGTAGCCGGACGCTCCGGCGCGGATGGCATCGAGCACGTAGTCCTCGGTGTCGAACGTCGTGAGGATGAGAACGCGGCCGAGACCCTCGCCTATGATCTCGCGCGTTGCCTGCACCCCGTCCTGGCCAGGGAGCTGCAGGTCCATGAGGACGACATCGGGCCTGAGGCGCCTTGCCTGGACGACTGCCTCGAGCCCGTCGGGCGCCTCCCCGACCACCTGGAAACCGGGCTCGAGGTCCAGGACGGTGCGCAGGCCCCTGCGCATCAGGGGCTGATCCTCGGCGATCAGGAGACGAATCGGCTCCTTCATCTCACGCACTTCCCATCGCAACTGCCTCGGCGGGCAGGGTGCCCGTCACTCGGGTGCCGCGCCCGGGCAGGCTCTCGACCCTGAGGTCGCCGCCCAGCTCACGCATGCGCTCGCGCATGCCGGCGATGCCGAAGTGGTCGGGCGCGATCCTGCCCGGATCGAAGCCGCTGCCGTCATCCTCGATGGTCAGCCTGGCACCAGCCCCCTGCGGCTCGAGCCGGACGAGAACGCGCCCGGCCCTGGCGTGGCGCTCGCAGTTCTCGAGCGCCTCCTTGGCCACCTGAAACAAGGCCTTGCGGGCACCTCCGGACAGGGCGACCTCCTCCAGCTGCGCCTCGACCCGCCAGCCGTTCTGGCTCGCGGCGGACTCGGCCATCCGGCGCAAGGCGTCGCCGAGGTCCTCCGGTCCACTCGACTCACGCAGCTCGGAGAGGTGGATGCGGAGATCGCGCATGGCCGTCCGTGCCGCCTCCTGCGTCTCGCGCAGGAGGTCGTCGGCCATGCTCGGCTGCTGCGGCATCAGGCGCCGCGCCGCCTCGAGCTGCACCGTGATCGCCGAGAGTGCGTGGCCGAGAGTGTCATGGAGCTCGCGCGAGAGCCGGGCCCGCTCGCGCAAGGTGGCGAGTTCCTCCACCGTCGCGGCGCGCTCCTTGAGCTCGGCGTGGGCTTCCTGCAACTCCGCGAGCGCCTTTGCCTGCGCGCGCCGAGCGTCGCTGTTGTCGGTCGCGAAGCGGCCGAGCAGCAGCACGACGGCATAGAGGAAGATCATGTTGAAAAATTGCGCCGTGCGCACGATCACCATGAGGCTCGCCCAGTCGGTCACGCGTCCCGAGGCCAGCAGCGTCACAGAACAAGCGAAGATGACCGTGACGGCGCCCAGGTAGGACATGCGCTGCCAGGGGATTAGCGCTCCGGCCCACCCGACCGAGACCACCAGCATCGTGTTGAGGCTGGGATCAAGGAGGGTCGCGGCGCCGCTCGCAAGGAGCCCGGCGATCATGGCCACGCGTCGCCAGAGCGGGTTGCTCGTCATGAAGAGCGTAGCCACCCAGGCCGCCGCAAAGCTGAGGGCGAGGCTGAGATGCGGGCCCGGCAATCTCTCCTGCGGGCTCGAGGCGCCCCAGGTCGCCAGAACCAGGGCGAAGATGGCGAGGGCCCGGAAACGCCAGCGGTTGACTTGGCTCATAGGCCAAGTTTAGCGCGAGCAATCGGCGCTACATAGCGGTCGGTGCTGCCTGGACTCATCGCGGCCCCACCCGCCTTCGCACCGTCACGCGACTTGCCAGCGGAAGCGCGTGATGCCGAGGTAGGCAAGCAGGGCGATCCATGCGACAAGTCCCAAGAGGTAGTGGAGGTCGGCCGTGCCCCACTGGGTGGCGACAAGGCCGTCCTGCATGAGGCGGGTCGCGATGTGGATCGGCGTCCAGTCTGCCGCGTTGCGCAGCCAGGCGGGCCAGTCCGACGTGCGGAGGAAGAAGCCGTCCAGGAGCATCAGGACGATGAGCAGGACCCGTGCCACAGCAGACACGCCGCCGGCTGTACCGACGAAGGCGACGATCAGCTGCCCGATCGCGAGCGATGCGAAACCGGCCAGGATCACGGCGAGCAGCGCATATTCGGCGCCAAGGAGGCTCGGTACCACCCCATACGCCCCCCAGGCGACACCAAAGAGCAGCACCGCCTGCAAAAGCACCGCGAGCATCTGCACGAGCAGGCGCGCGCCAAGGATCTGCCACGCCGGCACCGGAGCGCAGCGCATGCGCTGGAACACGCCGCGCTCGCGATAGGTGGCGAGGACGGTCGCATAGCTGAAGAGACCGAGCGTGAAGATGCCGAGCGTCAGGCCGAGCGCGACGATCTCAAGCGTCGGCACGGCAAGTGGTCCATGCCTGTGCACCTGGCTTTCGCCAAGGAACAGGACCAAAAGAGGCAGCGCGACCGTCCAGATCAGCGTGCGCCCGTTGCGGACAAAGGCGTGCGCCTCGGCTGTCAGGAGCGCCAAGAGGGTTCCTGAAGGCGTGGGCGCCTTGGGTGCCTGGGTCATCTCGAGACCTCCTCTCCAGCGAGCAGCAGGAACACGTCTTCAAGCGTCACGTCGCCGTGTGCCAGAGCCATAGCCCGGGCATCGCGGCTGTATTTCGCCACGAGGGCCTGCGGCGTGTCGAGCGCGACGATCTCGCCCTGCACCATGATGGCGATGCGGTCGGCAAGGGCGGCCGCCTCCTCCATCGAGTGCGTCGTCAGGAGAACGCTGCGTCCCGCCGCCCGCTGCTCCTCCACGTGCGCCCAGAGCTGACGCCG
>JAJYNV010000296.1 GCA_021786135.1 Bacillota bacterium | reverse complement strand
AAGTCCACGTTGATCCGCCGCATCATGGAACTCGCGGTGCTGCCGAACATCACCGACGAGAACGAGCAGGAGCGCGCTCGTGACGCCATGCCTCAGGGCGGCACCGGGCGCCAGGTCATGACGACCGAGCCGAAGTTCATCCCGGACGAGGGCGTCGAAATCGAGCTCCAGGAGGGCATGCACTGCCGGATCCGCCTCGTCGACTGCGTTGGTTACGCTGTCGACGGAGCGATCGGGTACACGGAGGACGAGGCTCCGCGGATGGTCGACACGCCTTGGTATGACCACCCGGTGCCTTTCGCCGAGGCTGCCCAGACGGGAACCCGCAAGGTGATCGCGGACCATTCCACGATCGGCATCGTCGTGGGCACGGACGGTTCCGTGACCGGGCTGCCGCGCGTGGCCTACGAGCCGGCCGAAGCACAGGTGGTCGCGGAGCTCACCGAACTCGGCAAGCCGTTCGTCGTGGTGCTGAACTCCGCGCACCCGTACGCCCAGGAGACACTCGGGCTGGCCCACGATCTCGAGGCCAAGTACGGCGTGCCTGTGCTGCCGCTCTCGGCGCAGGACCTTACGGGCGAGGACCTCCAGGTGCTGCTTGAGCAGATGCTCTACGAATTCCCTGTCCGCGACGTCGAGATAGCGCTTCCCGACTGGGTCCAGGAGCTCGCGAGCGGCTATCCGCTGCGGGACCGCTTCGAAAGCGCCGTGCGCGAGGCGAGGGCTGGAATCCACCGCGTGCGGGACGTCGACGCTGCCGTCGACCAGTTGGCTGCCTTCGACCTCGCGGACCGCGTCCAGCTGACGGAGCTCGACCTTGGCGACGGCGTGGCGCACATCGCACTCTCCGCGCGGCCCGGCCTCTTCTTCCAGACGCTCACGGATCTCTACGGCGAGCCGATCGCCGGCGAACCTGACCTGATGCGCGCCTGGCAGGGCATGGTCGTCGCCAAGCGGGGCTACGAACAGGTGGCCGATGCCCTCGCGCAGGTGCGTGAGAATGGGTATGGCCTCGTCTCTCCACGGCTCGACGAGATGGAGTTCGAGGAGCCCGAACTGATCAAGATGGGCAACCGCTTTGGCGTGCGGCTGCGTGCGGCGGCGCCGTCCATTCACATGATCCGTGCGGACGTCGAAACCGAAGTGACGCCGATCATCGGCACCGAGCGCCAGAGCGAGGAACTCGTGCAGTACCTCCTGACGAAATTCGAGGACGACCCGAAGAAGATCTGGGAGTCGGACATCTTCGGCAAGTCGCTGAACGAGCTGGTGCGCGAAGGCATCCAGAACAAGTTGGTGCGCATGCCGGACCAGGCCCAGCAGAAGCTGCGGGAGACGCTTGAGCGCATCGTCAACGAAGGCAGCGGGGGACTCATCTGCATCATCGTCTGACATGCAGGCAGCGGGCGCGCGCGACAAGGGCGTGCGCCCGCTTGCCATGCAGCGTTCGCGGGTCCGGGTCCAGACGGAATCGTAGCGCAGCAACATAGCCACACTCTCGCACTTGCGCCTTTGGCCGACGCACACTAACATGGAGTGGTGATCGGGCTGTGGCGCAGTTTGGTAGCGCGCTACCTTGGGGTGGTAGAGGTCGCGGGTTCGAGTCCCGCCAGTCCGACCAGTTTTGCGCGTTTTGATGGAGTCGCTCCGGCAAGGAGCGGCTCCTGGCGTTTTTTCGCGACTGACGCCGCTACGCGCAGGCCGCCTGCTCAAAAGATTCCGTTCCGGCTGCGCTCAGCCCGAGACCGAAGTCGAGCGCTGAGGCGCGGTGCGGATCGGTGTCATCGGGCCCGAGGGCCGTCGACCATGCGTAAACCTGGTGCACGTCATCCGGGCTATGGCGGCGCCGTCTGAGCGATTGCGAAGCGGACCGTCTCTCGTGCAGGGCGTGCCGGTCGCTTGCCGCGACCGCGTATGCGGCGTTCAGGTGGTGCCACGAGCGGACGGCGTACACGAACGCATGGCGGCTGCGTCCAGGGCGCTCGCCAAGTTCCGTGAAATCTGATGCAATGGACGCAGGCGGCGCCACCCTCAAACAAAACATCGCTTGGTCGCCGCCAATTAACGGCCAATCGCTGTAGTGGCGTGGGCCATGTGGGCAGGCGCCTTGGGGCCCTTGGGCCCTGCCTGTGGCGCAGCGCGAGTTCCTAAGGTACATGGAGAGGTGGTGGCGCGGTGTACTTGAGTGTACCCCGGGAAATTAGACCCGGCGAGCGGCGTGTTGCACTCACGCCCGACATGGTCGCGCAATTGGTGAAGAAGGGTCACAAGGTCGGGGTCGAAAAGAATGCGGGCCTAGCGGCCCAATTGCCGGACGCGCTTTACAGCGCGGCAGGCGCCGAGATCCTACCTGATGGCCAGACTGCCTATAGGCAGGCCGACATCATCCTTAAGGTGCGAGCTCCCGAGGCATCTGAACTTTCATTCCTGAAGCCTGATAGCGTCGTTGTCGGGACCCTCGGCCCCTTGAGCGATCCGGAAGTCGGTCGGCAGCTCGCCGACGCCAAGGTGACTTCCTTCAGTCTGGATCTGATGCCGCGCATCACGCGCGCGCAGAGCATGGACGTTCTCTCGTCGATGAGCACCGTATCCGGCTATCGCGCGGTCCTCGCCGCAAACCTTCGCGTGGAGCGCTTCTTCCCGATGCTGATGACCGCAGCCGGCACGATCGCGCCGGCCAAGGTCCTCATCCTCGGCGCTGGCGTGGCTGGCCTGCAGGCCATCGCCACCGCGAAGCGGCTGGGCGCCGTAGTCCAGGCGTTCGACGTCCGGCCGGCATCCCGCGAGCAGGTCGAGAGTCTTGGTGCCAGTTTCCTCAGTCTCCCCGTCGAGAACGCCGAGGCGCAGGGCGGCTACGCTCGCGCGATGGGCGAAGACGAGGAGAAGCGTGAGCGCGATCTCCTGGCGGAACCGGTCCAGAAGGCCGACGTCGTCATCGCGACGGCCATGGTCCCTGGTCGCAAGGCGCCACAGCTGATCGACGAGGCGATGGTGCGCTCGATGCACACCGGCGCAGTCATCGTCGACCTCGCTGCCGAGACGGGCGGCAACTGCGCCCTGACCGTGCCCGGCGAGGTCGAGGTGACGGACGGCGGCGTGATCATCGACGGCACCTTGAACCTGCCTTCGATGATGCCTTCGCCTGCCAGCCAGCTCTACGCCCGCAACGTGGTCACCTTCCTCAACCACCTCTTCGAGACCTGGGCAAAGGATGCGGCCAGCGCGGCGGCCCTCGGCCCGGTGCCGGAGGACGACGAGATCCTGTTCGCCACACGCCTCACGGCAAAGGGCGAAGTGACGCACGCGCCTACGCGCGAGAAGCTCTCGGTCTCCAAGTAGCACCCCAGGCGCCCCGCAAGGGGCGTCTGGGCCGAATCTTTGGCAAGAGAGGTACTTACCGCCGTGCATGCGAGCCTGCTGCAGGAGATCTTC
>JAJYNV010000464.1 GCA_021786135.1 Bacillota bacterium | reverse complement strand
TAGAGGGCTAGGGGCGACCACCTGGGTGACGGAGGAGTTTCTCGCCGCTCACGGGGTGGCACCGTGGACGGAGATGCCGCTTTTCATCCCGGAGAGCGAGCCGGACTCGATCGGGCTCGATTCCGTCTCGATCCAAAAGGCGCTGAGCTCAGGGCTCAGCTTTCGTCCCTTGCGCGACACCGTACGCGACACGCTCGCATGGGATCGGTCCCGTCCCCTTGACGTTCCACGCCGCGCGGGGATGAGTACCGAGCGCGAGCAGGAGCTGCTGGGGGCGTGGCACGGTTCTGCCGCGACAAGCAGATAGCCGACACTAGCCGCCAACGAAGTCCTGGCCCATGGGTGTGCCAGACGGCCCGTATTTCCGCATGTCGTTCCGCGGCTACGTCCGGCAGAAGGGCGCCGCCGTGGAGATCGACGAGGCCAAGATCCAGGCGGCCGAGCGCTACGATGGGAAGTATGTGGGCTATCGAGCTTTCCGATTACCGTGCTCAAGGCAGATCCCTCCAACGTTCTAGCGAAGCACAAAGCCCAGGGTCTTCTCATGCTCGCGCCTTTGGAGACAAGCGCTGGAGGCCGTAACTACTATCTCTCCTGCGCGAGGGAACTGCTCAAGCAGTTGTCGCCGCCGTCTGAACGTTAGGTTCTTGCCTTGTCATACATGCGTTCCCTTGTGCCAGCAGCCAGGCTGCGACCGAATATAGTTGCCGAAGGCACGGCCGCAGCGTTCGTTACCGCCTGCGGCATCCCTCGCGCCCACGCTGATGGCCATCATCGGTCCCGCAGTGCACATGGGGCCGTCGCGCCCGAAGGTGCGACGGCCCCATGCTTACCCCGCTACGCAAGAACTCCCTGGAGTGCCCTGTCACCGCCCTCGGCTTACGAGCTTTTCCAGCATGTCCTTGGTCATCGACTCGAGATCGTACCTTGGTTGAAATCCCCACTCATCCACGGCGCAGCGCGCGTCAATGGAATTGGGCCAACTCTCCGCTATCCTTTGTCTGACTGGGTCCACATCATACGTCAGCAAGAATTCGGGTATCCTCGCCTGAATCGCCGCTGCGACGTCTTCTGGAGCGAAGCTCATCGCGGTGATGTTGAATGCGTTGCGGTGAATCAGCCTGGCCGGGTCAGCCTCCATCAGCTGAACGATTGCCTCAAGGGCATCCGGCATATACATCATGTCCATTTTCGTTCCGGCAGCGATGTAGGAGGTGTACTTCTTCTCCTTTACCGCATGGTAGTAGATCTCAACTGCATAGTCGGTTGTCCCACCACCAGGAGGCGTGACGTAGGAGATGAGACCAGGGAACCGAACGCCCCGCGTGTCCACACCAAACCGCTGGTGGTAATAGTCACAGAGCAACTCACCCGATACCTTGGTGACACCGTAAATCGTATTCGGCCTCTGGATTGTGTCCTGGGGGGTGCTGTCCTTCGGCGTCGACGGCCCAAAAGCCGCAATAGAACTCGGAGTGAACAGCTGGCATTGCAGTTGCCTCGCCGTTTCAAGGCCATTGACAAGCCCTGTCATGTTCAGGTGCCACGCAAACTGCGGCTTCGCTTCGCCTGTAGCGGATAGCACCGCCGCCAGGTGAACCACGGCATCGACGTGATACTTCTTCCCGATCTCGAGAAAGCGCTCCCCGTCCGTGACGTCAAGTATTTCGAACGGTCCCCCACACACGACGGGACTGTCCGCGTCCGAACGGATGTCCGTACCCACGATATGGTTGTCACCGTACAGACTGCGTAGTTTTGCCACGAGCTCGGAGCCGATTTGGCCAAGTGCTCCAGTTACCAGAACTGTCTTCATGCCTGCCACCCCGTTTCAAGGCTGCACGAACTCTACCGAACCAGTGCGTCAAGTTCACAAATGCACGATTTACTCGTCAAGGTGGGCCGTCGAATAGGCAATAGCATCGAAACACTGTGCATGAATTCGTCTCTGTCACCACATTTGTGCCAGGACTCGTCGGTTGAAAAAGGGCCGCTGAATGGTCCCGCTACGGCCGCTAGCGCGGGGCACAAAGATCAACATATCATACGTCGGGCCTGTGTGAAACTGTCCCCTGGAGCCGGGCGCGCTGCCACATTCGGCAGGGATGAGCGGAGAAGATCGGACCTCAACCAGCTACGTTTGGTCGCCCGCATAGAAAGTAGAGGGGCACGCGGTCGACAAGTAGACAGCCGCCGAACTTCAGGGTCGTGTGGCCTGCCCTTGGCACGGCGGCTTGCCTCCAACCGCGACACGGACTATGATTTCATTGGCAACATCAGGCAGGCGGGGGTGGGCCATGGATCCATATTTCGGAGAGCGTCGTGGCGATCTCCTTCGGCTCAACCTCAGCGCGCTGCGGGATCACATCCGAGCCATCCTCGCCGCCTTCCCCGACGTCGCAGGGGCATACCTGTTCGGCTCCGCTCTCGACTTCGTGCGGTCGAGGTCGGATATCGACGTGGGGCTCATTTTCACTTCCGACCTCCCCTGGAGCGAGGCGGAACTCCTCAGTGGCCGCATTGAGCAGCGGCTCGGGCGGTTCGGGCCCCACCCTTTTCAGGTCGTGACGCTGCGGCCGGAGCAGAACAGCTTCACGTTCCGTGTTCTGCGTGACGGCGAACTGGTTTACGTAGCCAACGAGGAACGCGTCACGGACGTCATTGAGGCCGTCGGACGGCAGCACGACGACTTGGCGCCGTTCCGACGCACATTCTTCCGAGCGCTTGGTATGGAGGACCAGCCATGGACGTAAATGCCGACAGGATCAGGGATCGGCTCGTTTTCATCCGCGAGCAGGTCAGTGTGCTGGAGCCTCTCGCCCATAGCCAGGAGCTGAGACAAAGTCGCCTTCAGGACCCGCTGAGCTTTGGCGGGATAGTGCGAAGCCTGCAAACCAGCATCGAGGCGATGATCGACATCACATTCCATCTCTGCGCCAAACTCCACGCCAGGGAACCGCAGAGCGCCGCAGATGCCTTCGAAATTCTCGCCGAGTTCGGCGATCTACCGCGCGCGTTCCTGCCAAAGGCACTGAAAATGGTGCGATTCCGCAACCTTGTGGTACACGGTTACTTGCACGTCGACTCTGGTGCGGTCGAGGCCATCGTAACACAGGACCTCGGAGACTTCGCGGAATGGGAAACGATCGTCGGCGGACTCGCGCGTTGACTCCTCGCAGCGTCTGCGCCGGTTCGGGAAGGAATAGTCGTCGAGGACCAGGGCGAAGTATCGGGCCATATCCGTCAAGCAGCTAAAAGGGGCCGCCGCAACCGTGCAGTCCACCCTACCTCAGATCCTCGCGCGCGAGCCTCGTCACGGCCCGCTTCTCGATGTCTGCAACCAAAGGCATAAAGTCTGTCGGCTGTTCCGTGACGCTATCGAAGGCCCCGCGGATTTCCACGACGTCGTTTGTCACCAGGATCTTCTCGACCAACTCC
>JAJYNV010000386.1 GCA_021786135.1 Bacillota bacterium | reverse complement strand
AGTGGTGATGATGGTCGCCGTGCTGGTGGTGCCCTTCCTGGAGATACTCTTCTGGATCAGCCATGAAGGCGCGGGCACAGCCCTCCGCACAGAAGTAGTAGGTCTCTCCCTTGTATTCGCGGCGCACCGCTGTCTCGGTATCGACCTTCATCCCGCATACGAGGTCCTTGACAGTCAATCAACTCACCTCCCCTCAAGCCTGCCGCTCATGCACCACTCGGCGCGAACGACCCAGACGCAGGCTATTCGAGACGACGGTGACGGAACTGAGGGCCATCGCCGCCGCCGCCCACACGGGGTTGATCACGCCGAACGCCGCAAGCGGAATCAGCACTACGTTGTAGGCGAAGGCCCAGAAGAGGTTCTGCCGGATGACTTAGAATGTCTGCCGAGACAGTGTTAGGGCCGCCGGAAGCAGTCTCAGGTCCCCGCTCACCAGGGTGATGTCCGCAGTGCCCATGGCGACGTCCGTACCGGTACCCATCGCAATGCCCACATCGGCCTGTGCGAGGGCGGGAGCGTCGTTGATTCCGTCGCCGACCATCGCCACACGCTCTCCCTGCTCCATCAAGGACCGCACGTGCTCCGCCTTCTCCTCGGGGCGGACCTCCGCGATGACCTCGTCGACCCCAACCTGGGACGCCACGTGCTCCGCGGCCCGTCGCTGGTCCCCTGTCAGCATTACCACCCGGAGACCGAGACTGTGCAGTTGGGCCACCGCGTCCCGGGCACCTTCGCGCACCGTGTCCAATACGGCCAGCACCCTGATGACCCGATCCGCGTCGGCGACGTACACTGCCGTTGCGCCAGACGGGGCCAGTGCATCCGCCTGCCGCACCGATTCCTCGGATATGGTGATTCTCTGCTCACGCAGGAACCGCTGGCTGCCGATCCAGATCTGCCTGCCTTGGACGCTGCCTCGGACACCGCCTCCGGGAAGAGCCGTGACGTCGGTTGCATGGGTGGGGATCTCTACACCTTCCTCGGCCGCGATCGCAACCACGGCCTTGCCCTGGGGATGCTCACTCGCGGCCTCGACCGCCGCAGCCTGGCTAAGAAGCTCCCTCCGATCCACTCCCGGAGCGGTCCATACCTCGTTCACCTTCGGCTTGCCGGTGGTCAGCGTGCCCGTTTTGTCCAGGGCAACGGTACGGATCGCATGAATGCGTTCAAGGGACTCGCCCCCCTTGATGAGGATGCCCGTGCGCGCTCCACGCCCCGTACCCGCCATGATCGCCGTCGGCGTGGCGAGTCCGAGCGCGCAGGGGCAGGCGACGACAAGCACGGCGACGGCCGCCACCATTGCCGGCACCCAACCCGAGCCCACGAGCAGCCAGGCGACGAACGTGACCAGCGCGATCGCCATGACGATCGGGACGAAGATCGCCGAGATCCGGTCCGCGAGCTTCTGGACCGGCGCCTTGCTGGTTTGTGCCTCCTCGACCGCACGGATGATGCCGGCGAGCACGGTATCCCCGCCGACGCGCGAGGTGACGATTTCCAGTCGACCGGTGCCGTTGACGGTGCCTCCGACGACAGCATCTCCCGGCGCCTTATCTACTGGCATGGGCTCGCCCGTCAGCATCGACTCGTCGACCACCGACTGCCCTTCCAAAACCTCACCGTCCGCTGGGACGCTCTCTCCGGGGCGCACCTCGATGCGGTCACCAACGACCAAGGACGCGACCGGAACGTCCTTGACCTTTCCTGTGTGCAAGACGTGGGCCGCCGGCGGTCTGAGGCCCATGAGATCCTTGACGGCGTCCGAAGTGCGCTTCTTCGTCACGCTTTCCAGGTATTTGCCCAGGTAGATGAGCGTGACGATGAGCGCCGCAGTGTCAAAATAGAGCGGCTTGCCCGGCATGAAGATCAGCGCGATCACGCTATAGACGAAGGCGACGCTCGATCCGAGGGAAATCAGCGTGTCCATGTTGGCGGTCAGGTGCCGTGCATTTCGGATCGCGCCGCGGTGGAAAGCGAGCCCCACATAGAGTCAGATGGGCAGCGTTAAGATCGCGAGCATCCATCCGTGCGTCCGTGCGGTCGGGAACGATTGCAGTGTGGGAATGAAAGCCAGAAGCACGACCGGAATGGTCAGAGCGATCCCGACGAAAAGCGTCCGCTTTCGCGTCCTCAGTTCACGAGTTTGACGATCGTCCTGCGGAGTGACGCCTGCTTCAGGGGCCGGTTCCGCCTCGTAGCCCGCTTCCTCCACCGCGGCGACAAGCGCCGAGGGTGTCACCAGGGAGGGATCGAACACCACCGTCGCGCGCTCAGAAGCCAGGTTCACCGCCGCCGACTGCACACCGTCAAGGCCCGAGATCTTTCGTTCAATCCGCGCGACGCAGGAGGCACAGGTCATGCCCTTGATGAGAAGCTCCTGGCGCTCCTGCGACTGGGACTCCGGCGCATGTATGAATTTCGCACCGTATCCCGCCTCCTCAACCGCTGCGATCAGCTCTTCCGGGCGTACGGTACCAGGCTTCACACGCACTCGCGCCTGCTCCGTAGCCAAGTTTACGGAGGCTTGCTCAACCCCAGGGAGCTTCGAGAGCTTACGTTCGATCCGCGCCACGCAGGAGGCGCAGGTCATGCCCTCGATGTCCATCGCCATCTCATCAAAAACTGGGTCACTCACCTTGAGGGGCTCATTCGGCATGTCTAGTCACCCAACCGTCCGAGCTGTGTCGCTCGCCGTTCCGCCGGATCAGCCTAGTCCAGACGCCGTCCAGCCACGTGGCAGTTACAAAACCGACCTCCATCAAGCGGGTGCAGTGATGCGTTTGCATAACCCCGCGTCGGCGAGGGGCCTGTGTACTCGATGGTGCCGACCCGTTTGTCGACCCCATTGAGCCACGTCCCTGCTGCCTGGTTTCGAGGACGCACGGGACGAGGGGCTGCGCCACAGGACGAGCGGCACCTGTTCAGGGCTAGCCTGCGCCGTGGCCAATGGCTTCATGTCAGCAGCGATCCGCCTCCACCATGCGGTGCACCCTTTCCACCCCAACCCACCCTGAACTGCAGCCCCGCCTCGCCCTTCAGGTCAAGTTCCATGTGATGCGTCCTGCCGCCCCCACTGGGTAGGAATGTCTACCGCGATGATACCCCCATGGGGTATCTTGTCAAGGTCTTCTCGCCTGCCTCTACCGTGGCAAGCACTTGGCTCATGACCTCTCTCGGTAGAGTGACTCAGGTTGATAGCCTCCGGAATCGACAACTGGGTTGAGGCCATGTGCGGTTTAGAGGTCATGGTCCCGCTCACGGCATCTGCGCTGACTCAGACAGCGCAGTGGAGCGGCAATCCTCGTTGCTAGACGACCCCACAGAAGAAGACCTGTGTTGTATCCATGCGTGTCTGTGCATATATTTATATAGACAGGAGTTTGGAGGTGCACTACATGTCCGGAAGGAGCGAGGACGAAGGCTGCTGTGACGTAGA
>JAJYNV010000228.1 GCA_021786135.1 Bacillota bacterium | reverse complement strand
CAGGCGCAGCAGCGCATGTACGCCTACGCCGTCGCCACCGCGAAGGACCTGCCGTTCCTCTGGCAGCCGGGCGGCTACGCCGTCAACGAGATCGCGCCGTACGTCCATGGCCTCACCAAGTACTACAACCCGGTGCAGGCGTTCACGATGATGAACTGGGTGACGATCTCCCACTAAAGACACGCGATAGCTGATCCGTTCGATCAGCCGGGCGGGTGGGGCCAAGGCGGCCCCACCCGCCCAGGCTCGTCGAGCAGGCGCTGGACGGGCGTCACGCGGCCGGGCGGGCCGGGGGACAGGAGCGTGCGCGGTTCGTAGGCGCCATCGCAAGTGAAGTGGGGGTGATGAGGTGTCCGCGTTGCCCAATCCGGAATCAGACGTGCAGTCGTCACTGGCAAATGGCGAGCCCGGTACTTCCCGGGCCTGGAGGGCGTTTTGGCGCAATCCTCTTGCCATTGCCGGCGTGGCCATCCTCGTATTCCTGATCCTCTTTTCCTGGGTAGGGCCGCTCATCTATCGCGCGAGTCCCTACGCCACAGGTCTTTCCATCATTGTGCAGGCGCCGACAGCGGCGCACATCCTGGGTACCGACGCGCTCGGCCGCGACAATCTGGCGCGGCTGATGCTGGGCGGACAGATTTCATTGATCGTCGGCTTCGCGGCGGCCGTGTTCGGCGTCCTGATCGGGGTGGTGTACGGCCTCCTGTCCGTGCAGTTCGGGGGCTGGACCGACACTGTCCTGATGCGCTTCGTCGACATCACGCTGGCGATCCCGTCGATCTACATTCTGCTGCTGCTGGACGCCGTACTGAAACCGAACGTCTACGTGATGATCTTCATCATCGCGGTCACATCCTGGCAGGGCATCGCGCGTATCGTGCGCAGCGAGGTGCTGAGCCTCAAGTCGCGCGAGTTCGTCGAGGCGGCGAGGGCTGCAGGCGCGGGCTGGGTGCGGATCATGTTCCGCCACTTCCTGCCGAACTCGATGGGATCGATCATCGTCTACACGACGTTCGCGGTGGGCGGCGGCATCCTGACGCTGGCCGGTCTCTCGTTCCTCGGACTCGGGCTGCCGCCGCCGGCGCCGAACTGGGGCCAGGCGATCTCGGACGGCATCCAGTACGAGTTCCAGAACGCATGGTGGCTGATCTATCCGCCCGGTCTTTTGATCGTGGCAGCCGAACTCTGTGTCAACTTCCTCGGTGACGCCTTCAACGCGGCGTTCGACCCGAGACTCCAGGGAAGGGGCGGCGCCTGATGCTGACCTACATCATCCGGCGACTGCTCGAGGCCATCCCGACCCTGCTGGGCATCACGATCATCACGTTCGTCCTGGCGCACCTGGTGCCGGGCAACCCGGCGCTCGTGATGCTGGGTCCGCACGCCAACGCACGTTCGATCGCGATCCTGACGCATCAGCTCGGGCTCGACAAGCCGCTGCCGGTGCAGTATCTCGACTGGCTGTGGATGGTCCTGCACGGCAACCTCGGCATCTCGTACTACCAAAATGTGCCGGTCCTGCAGCTGATCGAGCAGGCGACGCCGCGCACGCTTGCGATCGTCGGCATCGGCACCTTGATCGCCGACATCCTCTCGATCATCCAGGGCATCTATCAGGCGCACGTGAAGAACAGCTTCGCGGACAACCTGATCACGGTCGTCGCGTACTTCCTGTACTCGATGCCGATCTTCTGGCTGGCGGTCCTGATGGTGATCTGGTTCTCGATCGACATCCCGCTCTTCCCGCCGGGAGGGATCCAGGACCCCGGGACGACGGTGATGACGTTCGGCACCTGGGCATCACACATCGCCCTGCCGGTGGTTACGATCGTGATCGCGACGGTGGCGTTCTGGGGCCGGTTCATGCGCTCGTCGGTGATCGAGACCTTGATCCAGGACTACATCCGGACGGCGCGGGCCAAGGGCGTGACGGAGTTCACGGTGCTGATGCGCCACGCATTCCGCAACTCGCTGCTGCCGCTGATCACCCTGGTCGGCTTCTCGATCCCCGGTCTCTTCGGTGGAGCGCTCCTGGTGGAGGAAGTGTTCAACTACCCTGGGCTCGGCCTTCTCTTCTGGCAGGCGGCCCTGCAGCGCGACTATCCGATCGCCTTCGGCATCACGCTGATCATCGGTGTCCTGACGATCCTCGGCAACCTGCTCGCCGACGTGCTCTACGCCGTCGCCGATCCCCGCATCCGCTACAACTGAGTGAGGCTGGGGCCCCGGACGGCTAAAGTCGTCCGGGGTCTTTTGCGTTGCCAGCGCCGCTTCGGCAAGTATCCTCTAGTTTCGAGGAGGGTAGCCTACGCGTGGAATGAGGTTTGAACGCCAAATGGGGTGGACAAAGGGACCAACTTGCGCAGTCGTCAGCGCCCGCCATAGATCGCAACGAGCGCAGTGCCGCGCCAGGCCGCTCACGGGGCACCACAGAACTCCAAGGAAGCAGATCCCTGGGACAGGAGAGGACTTTGGCGGCGCAGGGTAGAAGTGCCGTGCCGTCCCCAGGGGGACTGACGCCCGCCTTCGGCACCAGGGGTCGGCCCGGCATCAGGACGCCTGCCGGCGGTGGAACCGCAGGGCAGGAACATGAGGAGCAGAGGAGTGAGACGTGGAGCAGCGCCGGGCAAGGCGGCGAGAGGCGGCGTGGCGCGAGCGAAAGTGAAGGCGTTCACAAACACCTCGAAGCATGGTCGTCAAGGAGGTCAACTGGATGAACATGCACCGATGGGCCGCGTTAGGCGGGCTCATTGGGTCCGCGGCCATCCTGCTCGCTGCCTGTGGAGGCAGCACCACATCGAAGTCGGAGGCTCTCCTGCAGAAGTCGAACACCATCGTGACGGCACTGCCGCTTCAGGTAGGCATCTCGGACTACGCGCCGATTGCGAACGCATCGGCCTACACCATCTACAACAGCGCCGTCGAGTACATGATGTGGGCACCTGTCGTGATGGTGTCCAGTTCCGACACCATCGACTGGGCGGATTCGCTGGCTTCCAAGATCTCCGCGAGCCAGAACGACACGGTGTACACGGTGACGCTCAAGAACTGGAAGTGGTCGAACGGCAAGGCGATCACGGCCGATGACGTAGCCTGGACGACGAATGTTCTGCTTGCTTCGTGCACCATGTCGAGCCCGCCCTACGCCTACGGCGGCTGCGGCTTCGGCGGCCTGCCGCCCAACACCGAGCACGCAGTGTTGAAGAGCGCCGTGGCTCAGGGCCAGCACACGGTCGTGTTCACGCTCGACAAGCCGGCCAACCCCGTCTGGTTCGAGCTCAACGGGCTCGGTCAGATTCAGCCGATGCCCCGCTCGACCTGGGATCGCGGCAGCTACGCGGCGGACCTCACCCTGCTGTCGCAGATCTACAATACGCCTACAGCCCCGGAGTACAAGGTAGTTTCAGGGCCCTACAAATTTCAGTCGGCCATCCACGACGAGTCCTATACCTTCGTGCCGAACAAGT
>JAJYNV010000297.1 GCA_021786135.1 Bacillota bacterium | reverse complement strand
TTGCTCTCCGATTGGCAACCGCGGAAGAGGTTTGTGATCTATGAGACGGAGTACGACCCGCTCTCGGTCGCCTATCTACAGGAGACCATCGCACGGGTGTCAAGGCAACTGGGAGTAACCACCGAAGGAGCGCAAACCAACGGCCCGGCTGGCGTTTAGCCACCGGACCGCTTTCGGTGCGCCCGGCATGGTGCATGACATGTGAGTGCAAGCCCCCCCCCCGATGGCACCTGGTCGCGTAGACCTATGCATGCAGCAACGCGTCGACTGAGCGCCCGTATGCTTTCGAAGGCGATTGGCCGGCACCTTGAGTCACCAGCGCGTGCGTCCTGGAGCACTGCGGAGTGCTAACCTGAGGTAATTCCGCTGTCGTGAGATCCGCTTGGGGAGCGGGCCGGCGAGTGGGGCAAGAAGTTGTTTACCCCAGCTAGTCGGCGGAATAGAGGCATTTTGCAGCGAGGACATGGGGCGGATCGTGAGATTCACCCCATGTCCTCGGCCTTTTGGTGACGGCGTATAGGTTCAACAATAAAGACACAAGTGAGGCCGTCTGGTAGAATAGGAATTGCTAAAGCCCCAAATCTACCGAGGGAGGGACTCACTTGCATGGCCATCATACCACAGCTGCCGCTCTTTGCGTGGGAACAAATTGAGGTCCTGGGTGATCTCGATCGGCTGCGTCTGGCGCTCGAATACCTGCCCGATGGCCATCTGGTGGAGAGGCTCGAGGCGCTGCGCGGGCGCGGCAGGGACGACTACCCTTGCGGGCGATCTGGAACTCCGTGCTGGCGGGCGTTGTGTTCCAGCATGCGAGTATCGAGAGCCTTCGGCGGGAGCTCCAGCGCAACGGCCAACTTCGCTATGTCTGCGGGCTCAGCGGCGTACCGTCGTCGGCTGCCTACACCCGTTTCCTGCGTGGCGTCATCCGTCATGGTGAGGAGATCGATGCCATCTTTGAGCGGATGGTTGAGGAACTGGCGACGCTCCTCCCGGGCTTCGGGCAGCGCGCGGCCCTCGACGGCAAGGCGCTGCCCTCTTTCGCCAAGCACAAGGCGAGCAGCGCTGTCCCGGACGGGCGGCGGGACACCGACGGGGACTACGGCAAAAAGACCTACAAGGGGAAGCACAAGGACGGCACGGCGTGGGAGAAGATCGTCCGCTGGTTCGGCTACCGTCTGCATCTCGTGGTGGACTCGGTGTACGAGTTGCCGCTCGCCTTCGCAGTGACCAAGGCCAGTACGGTGGACCTGCCGGGAGGCAAGGCCCTGCTGCAGCAGATGGACGAGCGCCAGCACTGGCTGCTTGGACGCATGGCGAGCCTCACAGCGGACAAGGGTTACGACGACACCGATCTGACGGTGACGCTCTTTGAGCAGTACGGCATCAAGCCGGTGATCGACATCCGCAACTCCTGGCGGGACGGCGAGACGTCGCGGCTCCTGCCCGGCCATGCCAACGCGACCTACGACCTGCACGGCAACGTCGACTGCTACGAGCCCGAGACGGGCGCGCGACATCGCATGGCTAACGGCGGCTTCGAGAAGGACCGCATGACGTTGAAGAAGCTCTGCCCGGCCCGCCACAGCGGCATCACGTGCCAGGCCGTGGATACCTGCCCGCTCGCGAAGGGGCTGCGTGTGCCGCTCGCGATCGACCGGCGCATCTTCACGCCGATCGACCGCTCCAGCTACGCCTGGCAGCGGCTCTACAAGGAGCGCACGGCGGTGGAACGGGTAAACAGCCGCCTCGATGTCTCATTCGGTTTCGAGCTGCACACCATCCGCGGCCTTGCCAAAATGAAGATACGCATGGGCCTCGCGCTGTGCGTGATGCTGGCCATGGCGATCGGCCACATCCGTGAGCACGAGAAGGACAAGATGCGCAGCCTGGTCGCCTAAACACTTCGAACTCGCCACTTGATCCAAGCCGAGCCGCAGTGGCCACGGCTTGCTTTCACGTGCCTGCCCGGCCGACAACGCCTCGCTCTCGTAGCGCCCACGCCCGCGAACCTTGTTCCCAACCGCCCACAAACGCGGCCGGACGCTTCACTGACCCGTCAGCGAATCCCTGTTCGCGCCGTGAAACGGCCACAGCGCAAAAGGCTCAACCTGCGAAAGCCTTGACAGTACCGTCGACAGGTGTGTGTAATATATTGAACGTTCAATATACAGATTTTGCGCGATCACCTGCCGGGTGCCGCTCGGAGCGAGTCCGACAGGCGGGGTCGCGCAGCGAGGAGGGGGGCTTGCGTGTCGCCTAAACTCGGCGTGGCGGACACTCGTCGGGATCAGGTCAAGCGGGCGGCCTTGGAGAGCCTCATGGAGCGAGGTTTCGCCGATATGTCGGTGAAGGACATCGCGCGTCGGGCTGGTGTCAGTACGGGCATCCTCTACCACTACTTTGTCAACAAGGACGACATCCTCATCCAGGCGTTGGCCATGGCCTTCCGCGACGCAGACACCGCGCTGCGCCGACGGGTAGGGGTGGTACAGGGCGATGGCGCGCGTCTTGATGCGTATCTTCTTGAGGCAGGCACGATGGGGAGCGTCCAGCAGGAGGCGGCGCAGATACTGCTGGCGGCGCTCGGCCAAGTCGGCGCGTCGGAGGAGGTTCGCGGGCGGCTGGCGAGGCTCTTCGCAGACTTCCGCGACTATGCCCGTGAGTTGCTCCTGGAGGCCCCAGGAGATTGCGCAGGAGATCCGCCGCCGAGCCCGGACGGCGCTGGCGCCCCGTACGCGGAAAGCGCCGATGTCGCTGCCGCTCTCATCGTGGCCTCCGGCATCGGCCTAGCCTGCCAGTGGATGGTCGCGCCTGGCTCCATCGATCCCACGGCCTGCGGCAGGGCGCTCCAGGGCCTCTTCGGCTCGGGGCCCGCGCCTGAGGGATCGGGCGGCCATCCGGACGAAGTCGCGTCCAAAAGCTAGATATGCGGCCAAGGGCGAGGGCGCGCGCCTGCCGCCGGGATACGTGAGCCGCCTGCCTACAATATTCGAGGGAGGTTGTGCCATGCGGTATCAATCCTACGCCTACGGCCAGAACCACTGGGACCTTGATCCAGACCTGCGGCACGTGCTGAGTCACTACTGGCCGCCCTACACCGAGCACGAGGCGGAGCTGCATGACTTCGGCGAACTGGCCGGCCGGGATGCGTACGAGGTGGCGGATCATGTGGACCATGAGGCGCCGCCTGTGCTCGTCATGCACGACCTTGATGGCAACCGCGTGGACCGCGTGCGCCTGTCACCTGCGCAGACGTCGCTCCTTCAGGACCTCGCGCCGATGAACCGTCCGCCGTACGAGGGCGGCAGCTGGCATCATCACTTCGCGCAGGGCTACCTGCTGGCGGATCCCGGCCTCTACTGCATCCTCACGATCACGAACCAGACGGCCTACGTCATCCACAAGTACGCGCCCGAACATGCCGAGTGGAAGGAAGCGCTGCTACGCGGCGAGCTCTGGGGTGCAACCTGGATGACCGAGATCCAGGGGGGCAGCGACCTAGAT
>JAJYNV010000158.1 GCA_021786135.1 Bacillota bacterium | reverse complement strand
GCGTTGCCGCCCAGCCATTCGAGCTCGCCGCCCACGACCACGCTCGGGTCCATCTCCGCTTCGATGAGGATGGCGGAGATCATCGATGTGGTGGTGGTCTTGCCATGCGTACCCGTGACGCAGACCCCGCGGCCGCCCTCAAGGATGCGCGCGAGCATCTCGGACCGGTGCACTACCGGCACGCCGCGCTCGCGTGCCGCCAGCACCTCGACGTTGTCGGCGGGCACATCGGTCGAGTAGACGACGATGTCCGCGCCTGCCTGATTCTCCGCCTGGTGACCATACGCGATTGGCACGCCGATGCGCGCAAGCCGTTCGGTGCGGGAGGACGGCTGCACGTCGGATCCGGTCACCTCACCGCCTTGGCCCTTGAGCACATACGCGATCGCACTCATGCCGTAGCCACCGATGCCGACGAAATGCGCGTGCACCTTTGCCATCCCCCCGGGGTCTGCCTTTCGCTGCGATCAAGCGAGTTCCTAGCTCGGACTATCGTCGCCGCGATCGTCCGAAACCAAACGGTAGGCGGCGGCAAGCTCCTGGTAGTGCTCGGCAGAGCGCCTGAGCCACTCGACCTCCTCCGGCCGCAGCTGCCGCAACACGCGCGCGGGCGCTCCCGCTGCAAGGCTGCCAGGAGGCACCTCCTTGCCCTCGGGCAACAGGGCTCCAGCCGCCAGCAGGGCTCCTGCCCCCACCTTCGCGCCGTTCAGCACGACGGCCGCCATGCCGATCAGGGCGCCATCCTCGATGCGGGCGCCGTGCACGATCGCGCGGTGCCCGATAGTGACGTTGCGGCCGACGGAGAGAGGAAACCCGGGATCGGCGTGGCCGACAGCGCCGTCCTGCACATTCGTGCCCGCTCCGATTTCCACGTGCTCGGCGTCGCCGCGCAGCACGGCGCCATACCAGACGGAAGCCCCCGCGCCGATCGTGACGTCTCCCACGACGTCAGCCGAAGGCGCCACAAAAACGTCCTTTGCAACATGCGGTCTCCCGGTCGGACTTGCGTGCAGCACAAAGCTCCTCCTCTCGCGTCAGGGCTTGAAAGGGTGGATGACAGGCTCGGCTCCCATGTCCCACGCTGACTCAAGCCCGGCCTCGTACATGGTGAGGCCCAGTCGCGCGATCATGGCGGCATTGTCGGTCGTGTGGTCCATCGGCGGGACCAGCAGGGAACGCCCCTCCCGGCGCAGCGCCGTGTCGAGGCGGCGGCGCAGATAACCGTTCGCCGAGACACCGCCGGCAAAGATGAGCCGGCTGCAGCCGGTCTGCCGGAGGGCGAGCGCGGCACGTTCCCACAGTTGGTCGAATACGGCCGCTTGAAAGGCGGCGGCGATGTCTTCCGGGGCCAGTCCCTGGCGCCTCAGGGCCTGAGCTGCCGTCTTGAGGCCGGAAAAGCTGAAATCGAGGCTGCCCTGGAACATGCCCACGCGCGGCAGCGGCGCACGCGCGGGATCACCGCCCCCTGCGATGCGCTCGATCGCGGGGCCGCCTGGATAGCCGAGGCCGAGACTGCGCGCCACCTTGTCGAACGACTCGCCCGCCGCATCGTCGCGGGAGCGGCCCAGCACGCGAACCTTTGTCGGCCCCTCGAGCAGCAGGAGGTCGGTGTGGCCCCCGGACGCGACCAGGGCGAGGTCAGGATAACTGGGCTCGGCCTCGAGGTACGCTGCGTGGGCGTGCGCGACGACATGGTTCACGCCGATGAGCGGCACGTGGCGTGCGAACGCGAACGCCTTCGCCCAGGAGAGGCCTACCATCAGGGCCCCGGCGAGGCCAGGGCCGCGCGTCACCGCGACGAGGCCGATATCGCCATAGTCCGCGCCCGCCTGCTCGAGAGCCTCGCGCACGACAGGCCCTATCCGCTCGAGGTGGCGGCGGGCCGCAACTTCCGGCACCACGCCGCCGAACGCCTCGTGCAGGTCGATCTGGCTCGCGACGACCGAGCCGAGCAGATGCCCGTCCTGCCGCAGCACCGCGGCAGCCGTCTCATCGCAACTCGTCTCGACGCCCAGGCAGAGGAGGTCCTTCAATGGCGGCCCTCCCCGGGCATCTCGCCCCAGACCATGATGTAGGCGTCCTCGCCGTTGTCTGTGTAGTACCCACGACGGATGCCGACCTTCTGGTAGCCGAGCGAGGTGTAGAGGTTCTGGGCCACGGTGTTCGACACCCGCACCTCGAGCGTGACCCGGACTCCGCCCTGCATGCGCGCGAGATCCATCTCGGCCTGCATCAGCAGCCGGCCGACTCCTCGTCCGCGCACGTCGGGGTGGACGGCCACGTTCGTGATGTGACCCTCGTCGATCACGAACCACATGCCGATGTAGCCGACCACGCGCTGACCCATGCGTGCGACGAGGTAGTGCGCATAGGCGTTTTCGGTCAGTTCGGAGACGAATGCCCGCCTTGACCAGGGAGTGGGATACGAGCGGCGTTCGATGACGAGCACCTGGTCGATGTCACTGAGCTGCATCTCCTCAATGCGCACCGGTTCATCCATCGAGTCGTTGGGCTGCGGCGGCCGGCGGCCGAAGGTAAAGCGCAGCGGTGGACAGCGCATCATCCAGTGCCTCCTCCCGAGCACGCATCGCAAAGCGTCCAAGTCTTGCGGCACCCATCTGGCTAGGTCCTATGCGGACAAAGGGGTAACCGCGCAAGATTTCGCCATGCCGGTCGACGGCGTCTCCCATTACCTCGACCGGTTGCCCGAGCGTACGGCATTCGTCGAGAAAGTCGCGCATGGGACGCATGGCGGGTCCCAGGCGCTCGAGGGGCAGTCCCCTGCCGGGCACCTCGTAGAGTGCGCAGAAGGCATCCTCCCGCCGGGCGTCGAGCGCCGGCGCGTAGAGGCCCTCGAGACTGCGGCTGGCAGCGCTCGCCCAGAGTCCGGGCACGCCGCAGACGTCGATGCCAAGCGCGTACCCCATCGCCTCGGCTGCCGCCAGGCCGATGCGGATGCCCGTGTAGGAGCCAGGGCCGCGGTTGACCGCAATCTGACCGATCGCCTCCTGCGCGAGTCCGGCCAGCCGCAGCACCTCGGCGATGGCGGGCACGAGGAGCGAGGAATGCAGCCGTGGCGCCGTCTGCTCGAGATCCGCCAGGAGTGCTCCGTCCGCCGAAAGCACCGCGACCCCGAGGATATCGCCGGTCGTATCGATGCAGAGCCAGTTTCCGTTCATAGGGGCCACCCAAGGCGCGCAAGGGCTTGCCTTGCCGCTGGGCCGAAAGCTTCGAGTTCTGCCACGCGACGGCTGCCCTCACCGCCCAGGCGGATTTCGAGCCGCTCCTTGGGCCACTCGCCCACGGCGCGCTCCGGCCACTCCACAAGCAGCAAGGCGTCCGGCGCGAAGATTTCCTCCATGTCAAACTCCCTGAGGTCGACGCGCGCGAGGCGATAGAGATCGAGATGGTAGATGCCGCCCGGGTAGGCCTGCAAGAGCGTGAACGTCGGACTCGCCGCGTACGCGATGCCGGTCCGCGCTTCGATGAAGCCCTGGCAGAGGG
>JAJYNV010000217.1 GCA_021786135.1 Bacillota bacterium | reverse complement strand
GGTGAACGCGGTTCGGGTTTCGAGGCCCTTCAGCGTCCGGGAGATGCTGCCGTGCTGAGGCAGGATGAGCCTTTCGTCGCGCGTGCCCCAGGACTTCACCAGGGCGAGATTGGCGTTTGCGACGGCCGTCGCCCGCATCAAGGCAACTCCGCGACGAGGTGCTGTCCCCATCGCAGTTCCTTGAGATCCCTTGCCCCGACGAGGAACATGGCGAGGCGGAGCTCCCGCGCAAAGCGCAGCAGCACTTCCTGCACGGCCTCCGAAGAGTCGTCGGCTGCCGCGAGGAGCGGCAGCGCAAGACCGACGAGGTCCGCGCCGAGCGCCAGAGCCTTCGCTGCCACGATGCCGTCGCGGATACCGCCCGAGGCGATCAGCGGCATGCCTGGGAGCTCCGCGCGGCAGAGGACGAGGCTCTGCGCCGTCGGGATGCCCCACTCGGCGAATCCGAGGCCGAGCGCGCGCCGCTGGGGATCCTCCGACCGCAAAGCCTCGATCCGGGACCAGGACGTGCCGCCGGCCCCGCTCACATCGATCGCGGCTACGCCTTGATCCGCGAGGAGACGGGCGGTCCGGGGCGAGATGCCCGCCCCGACCTCCTTGACCAGAACCGGCCGGTCGAGAGCGCCGATTACATCGCCGATGCGCTCCGCCAGGTTGCGGTAGTCGGTGTTGCCGCCTTCCTGAATCGCCTCCTGCAGGGGGTTCAGATGAAGAAAGAGCCCATCCGCGTCGACCATGCCGACGACCTGCCGGAGTTCCGGGAGACCGCAGCCACGGTTCAACTGGGTCGCCCCGAGATTCGCATAGACGGGGACGTCCCTGGCCTCCTCACGTACGATGGCGAAGCTCTCTCTTGCCTCGGGATGCCGCAGGGCGGCCCGCTGGCTGCCGACAGCCATGGGGATGCCGAGCTTGTTCGCCGCCGCGGCAAGATGACGATTGATCCTGAGACCACGCTCGGCACCGCCCGTCATGCTCGCGATGATGAACGGCATGGCGAGCTGGTGGCCGAGAAAGGCGGTGCGAAGGTCCACGTCTTCCGGCGCGATCTCCGGCAGCGCCTCATGCAGGAACCTGTAATGCTCGAATCCCGTCTGGCGCTCCATCTCCACGGACTCATGCAGGCAGATCTCGAGATGCTCGCGCTTTCGCTCCCGGGTACCTTTCACGCGCTTCCCTCCCCACCGAGGCTGGCCAGCCAGGTGGAGGTCGCTCCATGGCTGCGCAACACAAGGGCCAGATGTCTGGCGGCCTCGCGATCCTGTGCCAGCGCAAGGACGCAACCGCCATGGCCGCCTCCTGTAAGCTTTGACCCCAGCGCTCCCGCCTTGCGCGTCGCATCGATCAGGCGCTCCAGGGCGTAGTGCGAGACGCCGAGCGCCTGGAGGACCTCTTGTGCATCGTTCATGGCGTCGCCGAGCCGGCAGGCGTCGCCCTGTGCGGCGGCTGCCTTGGCCTCCTCGGCGAGCCGTCCGAGCATCGCAAGCCGCGCCCGCGTATCGGTGGCCTCGAGCGCAAGGCGCCTGCGCACCCCGTCGACGGCCTCGCGCGTGGCCGACGGAACGCCGCTGTCGGCGATGACGAAGTGGAGCGGCCCGTGGAGTCCGACGGACTCCACCGCCATGCCCTTACGGAAGGAGATCAGCCCCTCTGCCATGACGGCTGCCGCATCCACGCCGCTCGGGTAGCCGTGCGCGAACGACTCGGCGACGCTCATGAGATCGAAGAGCACCGCATCGTCGAGTTGCGCTCCGCTGCTTCGGTAGAGTGCCCGCACGATTGAGGCGGCGATAGCGGCGCTCGACCCGAGCCCTCGGGCGATCGGGATGTTCGACCGCACCCGCAAGGCAAGATCCCTGGCGGGCCGCTCGAGCTTGGCGAAGGTGGCCCGAACGAGTGCCTTGTGACCGTCGAGCGCGGCCGGCGCCGCATGCAGCCGCCCAGTGTAGAGCGGCGTGTCCAGGGTAATCGGCCCCTCGGCCGGGCGGGCCTCGGCCGTCACCGTGAGGGCCAGAAGCGGCGCGGCCAGCACCGGGTAGCCGAAGACGGCGGCGTGCTCGCCCACGATGATCACCTTCGCATGCGACTGCCCGACCGCCATAGGCACCGCGTTCGCTTTCACGCCGGACCCGCCAGGAGTTCCCGGGCGCCCGCCACCGTGATGTCGCCTCTCTTCACCAGTTCCTTCGCGACGCGATCGACCTCAGCCGAAGGCGCCCCTGCCAGGAGCGCCACGGAGCGCGCCTGCAGAGCCATGTGCCCGCGCTGGATGCCATGGGTCACGAGGGCCTTGAGCGCACCCAGGTTCTGCGCGAGGCCCACGGCCACGACCACCTGCGCCAGCTCTTCGGCCCGCGATAGACCGAGCAGGGCGTGCGCCACCCTGGTACCGGGATTGAGTCCGATCGAGCCCCCCACAAGTCCCACGGGCATCGGCAGCTCGAGATTGCCTACGAGGTTGCCCGCTTCGTCCTTGCGCCAAGCCGTCATGGACCGATAACGGCCGCTGCGGCTCGCGTACGCATGGGCGGCAGCCTCGATGGCGCGCCAGTCGTTGCCGGTGGCGATGAGGACCGCGTCAACGCCGTTCATGACGCCCTTGTTGTGCGTCACGGCGCGGTGCAGGTCGGCCTCCGCCAGACGCCCGGCGGCGACGATGCCGTCCACGACCTGACGCCCGTCGTAGTCCCCACTGGTGAGAAGATCCGCGGCGATGGTGCAGGATGCCCCGGCGAGACAGTGGTCCGTGTAGTTCGAGAGGATGCGCAGGCACGCACGGCCGCCGCTCAGGATCTCTGCAGCCGGCGCGACCGCCTCCACCATCGTGTTGATGGTGTTGGCACCCATCGCGTCACGGGTGTCCACCAGGAGATGGAGGACCAGCATTTCCTCCCCGTCGTCCGCAAGGACGTGGTGGACCTCGACGCCCCTTGCCCCACCACCCCTCCGCACCATTGCCGGGTGCGCGTCGTTCGCAAGGCCGATGAGCGCATCGCCATGCAGGCGGATTTCGCGCTCGGCCGCTTCGAGATCTGGAACCTCGAGGAGTTGCACCTGCCCGACCATCAGCCGGCCGGTGGAAGAAGCCGCGAAGCCCCCGGCAGCGCGCACGATGCGCGCGGCATGGCTCGCCGACGCCACGACGGACGGTTCCTCGATGACCATGGGGATGAGGTAGTCCCGGGCGTTGATGCGGAAGTTGGTGGCGACGCCGAACGGTAGTGCGTAGACGCCCAGGGCGTTCTCGATGATCTTGTCGGCGCGCGTGCTGTCGAGCGCGCGGCCATCTGCGAGGCTCTCCACGTCGGCGTCGGAGAGCCAGCCGGCATCGTGCAGCCGCTGCAGCCGCCCCATGCGGTCCAGTTGATGCAGGCCCGGGATGCGGGACGAAACCATATCTCAACCTCCAGGCCCCCGGAGCTTGATTCGGTCATGCACCTTGGCCCATCCCAACTATCGTATTTTGAATCCTTATTCAGCGGGTCATATATCACACCATGCGCGGGATGTA
>JAJYNV010000053.1 GCA_021786135.1 Bacillota bacterium | reverse complement strand
CACTTCCGTCTTGCCGCTTCCAGTGACGCCGAAGAGCAGGTGCGTGCCGCCACGGCCGGCGCGCAAGGCCCTGAGCGCCTGCTCCTGGGCCGCCGTGAGATGCGGTCCGCCACCGCTGGGGGGGGGTGGCGGGGAAGGCAGGTGACGTCGGATGAGTCCCTTTCTCGCCAGTGGCACAGCCAGTGTCAAGGGCAGCGGGCGCGGCCCGCTCCCGAGCGCTTCGAGCGCCTCGAACTGTCGGGGCGCACGCACGCGGAGCCTCTCGCGGTCCTCTGGTGCGAGACTGACGGCCACTTCCCAGCGCGCCGCCTCCGGCTCGAAGCCGCGCGCGCCGGGCAAGATCGGCGAAACTGCCTGCGGCCAGCTGCAGAGGTAGCGCTGACGCACGGCTTCGGCGATGAACTTCGCCTCTGATGCCTGGCCAAGCCCTGGCCCCAGGATCTCGGCAATGGCGCGCAGACGTCCGGGGGCAACCTCCGCCGGGCGGCGTGAGACCACGAGTCCCACCTGCGCAGTACGCCGAAAGGGCACGCGTACCAGCATGCCCTCCTCCACCCCGCCCGCGGGGACGGTGTAGTCGAGCGGTATCGCCGGTCCGCGGCCGAGCACCACCTGGACGACCTCGCGCTCAGCGGCCGAGTCGCTGGGCAACAAAGGCCATGATCTCCTCCCCGATCTCGCGCTTGCTCGCGGGCCCTACCTGCCAGGCCCCGTGTGCCGTGACAAAGGTGCATACGTTCGTGTCGACACCGAAGCCCGCATCGACGCGGCGCACGTCGTTGCCGACCACCAGGTCGCAGTTCTTCTGCTGCAGTTTGCGTCTGGCTTCGGTCTCGGGGTCGTCCGTCTCGGCGGCGAAGCCGACCAGAATCTGACCGGGCCTCCGGTGGGCGCCGGCATGCGCAAGGATGTCCTGCGTGGGCTCAAGCTCGACCGCATGCGGCAGCTCGTCCTTCTTCACCTTGCGCTCGAACCGCTGGATCGGGCGCAGGTCCGCGACGGCAGCAGTCGCAACCAGCACGTCCGCGCTCTGCAGCATGCCGTCTACCGCAGCGAACATCTCGGCTGAGCTTGTGACTCGTCTCACCGTGATCCCGCCCGGCGGGCGTACCTCGGTCGGTCCGAGCACCAGGGTGACGTCCGCCCCCCAGCTGCGCGCCGCCTCAGCCACTGCGATACCCATGCGCCCCGTCGAAGGGTTTGAAAGGAAGCGGACCGGATCGATGTATTCGCGCGTCGGCCCTGCGGTCACCAGGACGCGCACGCCACGGAGCACCGGCGCCTGCAGTGCGTTGTCGACCGCCGCCAGGATCTCCTCGACCTGCGGCATGCGGCCAACGCCGCTCCGCCCCGAAGCGAGGTGCCCCTCGCCGGGCGGGATGACGCGATGACCCAATGCCACAAGTCGCGCGATGTTCTCCTGCGTCGCCGCATGCTCCCACATGCCGGACTCCATGGCGGGAGCCCAGATCACGGGGCAGCGCGCAGAGAGAAGCAGCGAGCCGAGCAGGCTGTCGGCCATGCCATGTGCGGCGCGCGCCATGAAGTCTGCAGTCGCTGGTGCGATGATGATGGTTTCCGCGCTGTGCGCCAGCTCCACATGCAGGATGTTCTCGCCGCTCTGCCAGAAGTCGCGGTCCTGGTAGGCCGGCCGCCCGGTCACGGCCGAGAAGGAGAGCGGCGCTACGAAAGCCTCGGCAGCACGCGTCAGGACCACGTCCACGGCGTGGTCCTGCTGACGCAGCCTGGAAGCCAGATCAACGGCCTTGTAGGCCGCGATGCCCCCGGTGATGCCGAGGACGATGCGGCTCACTTCAGTCCGATCTGCGGCCCATCATAGTTGAGGTCGCCGTGCGCAAGCTCCCAGAGGGCCTGTGTCACCGGCTTGGGCCTTCCGGGTTCATCCTCCGCTCCCTCGTCGAGCAGGACGCGTGCACGCTTTGCGACGGCCACGACCAACGCATACCGCGATTCGGTCTGGTGGGCCATTCGTTCAAGTGACGGCTGCTGCAAAAGGGCACCTCCTCTGCTGCTAATCCTGTGACTCCTCAGCCTCTTCTTCCTCGTCCTCTTCCTCGGAGGGAGCGCCGCGCTGGGCCAAGCGGTTGGCAACCGTCTCCGGCTGCACCGCCGAGAGCACGACATGCTCCGAGTCGGTGATGATGACCGCGCGCGTGCGCCTGCCGTAGGTGGCGTCAATCAGCGTCGACCGATCCCTGGCCTCGGAGATGATGCGCTTGATCGGCGCCGATTCCGGGCTGACGATCGCAATGATGCGATTGGCCGACACGATATTGCCGAAGCCGATGTTGACCAGCTTGATCTCCAGAGCGATCTCCTCCACGCAGGACAGGTCTCAGATCGACCAAACTCGCCCAGACGCCTTCGCACGCGTCAAGGCTCGCTGTTTCTTCAAAATAGGCGATCGTGCGAGCCTTGTCAACGCGCGAAGGGCGACGGGCTGATCTCCCTCAATCGGGCAAGCACGCGCGCAATGTCCTCCTCGGACACCGTGAGGCAGAGGCGGACGTAGCCCTGGCCGTGGCGTCCGTAGCCCGAACCCGGCACCACCACGACGCCCGCCTCCAGGAGCTGCGACGCGAAGGCCTGGTCATCCCCACCCGGCACCTCGGCCCAGACGTAGAATGTTGCCTTCGGCATCGGCACTTCCCAGCCGAGCTCGCGCAGCCCCAGGCACAGCTTGTCGCGACGCACGCGATAGATCGCGTTCATCCGCGCGAAGAACGCATCGGGGTCCTGTTCCAGCGCTGCCGCACCAGCGTACTGGATAGCGTTCCACTGCCCGGAGTCGGAGTTGTTCTTCATCCTGCCGAGGGCGGCGATCGCACCGGCGTTGCCAACGGCTGCCCCGAGGCGAAAGCCTGTCATGTTGAAGGGCTTCGAGAGCGAATAGAACTCGACCGCCACATCCTTGGCACCGGGGATCTCAAGCACGCTGGGGGCCGGGTCGCCCTCAAGCGTCATCTCGATGTAGGCGGAGTCGCTCACCAGCAGGATGTCGTGGCGGCGGCAGAGTTCGACCGCCTCCTCCAGGAAGGCGCGATCAGCGACCGCTCCCGTGGGGTTGTTCGGGTAATTGATGAAGAGAATCTTCGCCCGGCGCAGGACGTCCTCGGGGATCGCCTTGAGGTCCGGAAGAAAGCCGAGCTCCGCCCTGAGCGGCAGAGGGTAGACCTCGCCACCGGCCAGGTTCGTGTGCGTGTGGTAGACCGGGTAGGACGGATCCGGCGAGAGGACGATGTCGCCAGCCTCGACGTAGGCCCAGATGAGGTGCGCGAGACCCTCCTTCGATCCGATCACCGTCAGTACCTCGCGGTCTCGGTCGAGGTGGACGCCGAAGCGCCGCTGGTAATAGGACGCCACCGCCGCACGGAACGCGGGTAGCCCATCGTAGCGCGGATAGCGGTGGTTCGCCGCGCGCGCAGCCTCGCGCTGGATGGTCTCGACCACCACCGGCGGCGCCGGCAGATCGGGGTCGCCGATGCCGAGCGAGATCACCTCGATGC
>JAJYNV010000445.1 GCA_021786135.1 Bacillota bacterium | reverse complement strand
GATCGCGTTCTCCGTGGACCACGCCGCCGCAGCGCAGGCCGCGCCGATCGCCACGGGCAACCAGCAGGTCCAGGTTTCCGTGCAGGTCACCTACAGCTTCCGCTAAGCTGGGGGCTGGACCGCGTTTCCCGCGGCGTCCGGCGCGATGCGTGGCACGCCCTCTGGTGACGACGTTGCCGACCGTCCATCGCTTTGGACCCGCGGCACGTGACGGGCCCCCGTGAGGGTGGGCGAAGGGCCGGAGGGATGGGGCCTGCCCGCCTGGCGATATGGGGCGCGGCGCACAGCCATGCATGGCTGTCGCCGCGTCGCAGGTTTCCCGTCCGGGCGGGAAAAGGGGAGCACTACATGGCACGGCTCGATCCAGCCGCGACGGAGACTCCGCGCTTCACCGGGGAACGGTTCCTTCCCGGCATGGCGCCGCGAGACATGGCTGCGTGTGCTGCGGACGGTGCGCAACATCCTGCAGCCGCTCCGCCTCCATTCCGTGGCGCGCTGTGCCTTCAGTGCCGTCTCCGGCGCCGTGTCGACCCAGAAGCCCGTACTGCCAGTGCCTCCGCAATCCGCGTATCGTCGGGATTCCTGGTCCCAGCCGGTCTACTTCGTCGCCATGGCTCGCCGCAAGGCGTAAGAGAGGCCCCGGAGCGGAACTGTGTGACGCAGCCATTGGCGAGCGATCTGCCATGTGAGGAAGGTGCTGCAGGAATTCGACTCATGCAGTAGAATGTACGCAGGCGAATCATATTGTGCCTTTAGGGTGCACGCTTTATGGGCGTGAAGTGCCAGAGGAGGGGTGAGACGATGGAATTGGCGCTGAGAAAGGCCATCATAGGCTATCGCAGGCGTCCCACCGTCGCCCTGTTCAAGGAGCTGGAACAAGGGACCGCAGCAGCCCAGGTGGCGCGTGAGCGTCAGCTGCAGGAACTATCCGGTCAGTTCGATGCGGCCCAGCACGCCCTGCGTGATGTGGAGGCGCTGGTTGCGGCCGAACAGGAGCAGCAGCAGGTGCTGCTCGCCCTGCTGGACGAGCTTGGCGCCCGCGGCATGCAGCTCCTGGATGACGCCAAGGTGGCGTTCGGCGAGGACGAGGCGACCCTTCTGAGCCAGATCGCGCGCCGGGAGCTGGCACTCGCGCACCGGCGTCATCTGCTCCACGCGTTGCGAGATGACGTGGAGGCGGCTGTGCGGCGAGCGCTCTTGGACGTTGAGACGCCGTCCCTGGAAGATGCGAGGGTCGAAGCTGAAGCGGTGCCCGCCACGACGCCTTTGGTCGACAAGACAGAGGATGAAGCGACGCGGCAGAAGAGGGCAGGGGCTTAGGAGTGGCGTCAAGGGAATCACGACCGCGCTTTCGGGTCCAGCGTCTACCGCTGGGCCTGTTTGGTTTCAACCGCGTCGACGTGCTCGAGCTGGCGACGCGCCTGGAGGCCGAACAGCAGGGGGCGACCGATGCGTTCGCCGCCGTCGAGGCCGACCAGCGCGAGCGCATCATTCGTACCCTGGCACGGCGCGATGCGCTCGAGGATCTGCTCGCGCGCCTGCGCCTCGATCGCGAGCGCCTCGCCCATCAGTTGGAGCTTGCGCGCCAGAACACGTCGGCCATCGACGTAGGCGTGCGCGAGGAAATCACGCGTCTTGAAGCGATGCACAAGCACGAGCGCGTGCGGTTGGAGGGCTTTCTGCCCGAGGTGGACCGCGCGATCGTGGTGGCCGAGGAGGAACTGCGCAGGCTGGCGGAAGGACTGGAGCGCATCCTGCGGGGGGCGGGGGACCTGGCTGAGGATGCGTCGACGGAGTTTGCCGACGTCACGGCGGCATTGCTTGCCACGCCGCCGGAGGATATGCCCGTGCGTCGCCTGTCGGGCGGGCGGACGCTCTTTGAGCTGCCCCAGCACTCCGTCACGCTCCAGGTTCGCGGCGCGGCGCCGGCCGGTTCTGTGACCGGGGTGGTCGTGAGCGGCCCGCCGCCTCGCGTGCTCGGCTTCGCAGTGCAGACCGGCGAGGGAGATGGCGTCATACCTGCGGGGGACGTCGTGGCCTTGCGCCAGGGCATAGTGCTCCTGCGGGACAAGTATCGGCTGCTGGACGTCAATGAGGTGCCTGAGGAGTCGACGCGCGTGATCTTCCCGGTCGCGCGGCCATCCAGGGGGCAGGCAGGGGATCGTGAGACCAGCCGTCAGGTCACGGAAGCGGCACTGCGAGCAGCGGCGCAGACCGAGATGGCGGCGGGCGTCGAGCGGTATGCGGCCGAGGGCCGACATCTGGCCGACGAACCTAGTGGCAGTGCGCAGAGTGACGAATTGCTGCCGCCTGCGACATTCGGTGAGGACATCGTCGACGCGGCAGGCGTCGAGGACGCGCTGAGCCTGGGAGACGGCTCCGGCCGCGACCTCGATGTTCCTGCCCCGGTTGTGCCCCAGGGCGCAGGTCCTTCCCGCGAGCCGGTCCCCTCTGAGGTGGCGGTGGCGTCCGTGGCACCTGACGTGCAGGTTGGCACCGAATCGCTCCCTCAGCCAGAGGAGAGGGCCGAGCCTGGGCCTGAATGCCTGCCGCAGGCGGGACTAGCCGGCAGCGGGGCTGAAGAGTCCGGCCGCCCTGAAGTCGCCGAGACTTTCGCCGCGCCGCCTGTGCTGGAAGAATGTTCGGCGCCCATACCGCCTGCGACCTCGGACGACTCGCCTGAGCCCTCGGCCGCGGCTGAGGCACCTGCCTTCGGCCGGGTGGAGGGTGAGGCTGCCGCGCCGGCGCCCATGGCGGTGCCAGCTGCAGAGACCGCGGCGGGCGGACCTGCCGCGGAAGGCGGAGCGGACAGTCCGCTGCCCGAACCAGTGCTGCCCGAGGACGTCGAGCCTGTGGCGGAGGCGGCTGTAGCGGACGGACCGGCGGACGGTGCAGCGACCGTCATGCCCAGGGAGGAGCCGGAGGATACGGAAGCATCAGCGCGCGAAGAGACCGACGAGGCGCTGGGGGACCTGGGAGGCGGAGATCTGGAGACCTTCGGACCGGCCCCAAAGAGCCACCACGAGAGCCCGTCGGCTGATACGTCTGCCATCGGCGCGCCGGCGGCGGGTGCCGAGATGTCGCCCGCGCCGCACCTGGCTGAGTCTGCCGCCCCAGATGGAGGTCGACCGGCCGCCTACAAGGAGACGCCCGTGCCTGAGCCGGACTGGCCGGCCGGGCTGCCTCTGCCCGCGTGGTGGATGCCTGGGGAGCGTGTCGAGGATGCGCCCCGGCCGCAGACGACTGTGTCCGAGCCTGAGGCGCCAAGGCCACGACCTCCTGCCGCGCGCCCGCCCCAGCGTCAGCCCCAACGGCCATCGGCTCCCCCTGCCGAAGCAAGGGTGGTGGCGGGTGGATCCGGGCTCAATATCCTCGCCTTCATATCGGGCAAGGTGGTCGGACGCGACCTCTACGACCAGGATGGACGCCTCGTGGCAGCCCAGGGCACCCATATCACGCCGGACCTCGTGGCTGAGGTGGAGGCCATGGGCCTCCTGCCGGAAATGATCGTGTACATGACCCTGCCGGAGGGTGGTCAGTGAGTCGAACGTGGGGGTCACGGCCCGTCGTGAGCCGCGCCACGCTCGTCATCTTCGCCGTCTCCCTCGTGTCCGGCGTTGTCTCCTACGGCTTCAACCTGCTGATCGACATCTTCTATGGACCGCAGGTGCTGGCCCAGGTGCTGGCAGCGCTCGGAGCCGGCGCCACCATCGGTCTGCCGGCGGCGCTCGTCAGTCTGCCGGTGGCGACATGGTCCGGCCAATCTGCGGTCTGGCGACGGCGCCTCCCCTTCGTGCAGGGGGCCTTCCTGGCGGCGGGACTCTTGAGTGGCCTCTTGGTGCTCCTCTTTGGCAGCAGATTCCCTGGTGCCTGGCTTTTGCCCATCGCCCTTCTCGTCGCGCTTTCGAGCTACCTCCCGGCTGTGGCGACAGGGGTGTTGATCGGCCGCGCGGCGTTTGTCGGATCGGCGGTAGTGACCATGCTGCCGAATATCGGCCGTTTCGTCGGCATCCTGGCCTTGGGGCACAGCCCCGGAGGTGGACTCACGGTCCTTTGGATCCAGGTCCTGAGCTTCGTCACGTTCGGCGCCGTAGGCGTCGTGCTGCCCTACAGGACGCGAGGCCAGGACGCTGTCCGTCCTGTCAAGGCGACGCCATGGGCCTCGGGTTGGGTTGCGCTGGCGGTGACCGCGTGGCTGTCGGTCGACGTCCTCACCGCCACGATGCACCTCGGTGCGGCGCGCGCGGCGGGTTTCGCAGTGGTGGCGCTCCTGGGCAAGGCTCCTTTTTACCTTGCACAACCCCTGGTGCTGATGGCGATCGGTGACGAGGGCTGGGGACGATCGCGGCGCAGCGAAGGCAGTCTCGCCATCGGGATGATCGTTGCTGTCAGCCTGATAATCGCCTTTGTCATCGGGCCGGTCGCGATGCGGCTGATGGGCGTAGACGAGCCCGGCTGGGTCCTGGCCGCGTATTTCGTCGGCACATGCGCCCTCGCGGTCAGCTACCTTTGGAGCGGTGCCGACGCACAGCGTTCGCAGCACACATGGTGGCCCGTTCTGACCGCCTGCTTCGTCTGGGTGGCGTGGAGCCTGACGTGGGCGGGCGGCCCAGACACGCTGGTCGTCGGCTATGTGGTGGCACAGCTCCTGGGCGCCGCGGCGGTCGTTGTGCTCGGCCTGCGCTCCGCAGCGCCGCGGCGGACCGGTAGGGAATCGCCGGGGGCGTTGGCGAATTGACGCTTGGAGTTGATGGGCTGTTGCATGGGGAGATCCTGTCTTACGCCGCGCTCGCCGGTGCGAGCCTGTTCGGTCGTCCGCGTGGAAGCAGGGCGACCGTAGATGACGTCTGGGACGCCTTGCGCGCAAAGGTGGCGCCACCCTACGACGTTTCGGATATCCTGCTCTATGTGCTCGAAGCATTGGCAGAGTTGCTGCCGGCGGAGGGCTACTATGCCTATATCGCTCCGGCCGCCAATGCACCGCTGCAGCTGCGTCTGACGCGTGCAGAGACGGGCACGCCGCAGATCGGCATCAACTATGCCGGACTCGTCGCCGGCGCGCCTATCCGGCAGGCTCCTTTGGAACTCCCGCCGGGCCAGGGCGGACTGACCTGCCAGGAGGACGGCCCACAGGGCGATCCCTACCTGTCGCTGGGCGTAGGCCCGCGCATCCTTTTGCGGGTGGCCCTGGCGCGGCGTCAGCATGTCGCGGACCCGGAACGCAAGCTGATCCTGGCCTTCGGTGCGCGCCTCGAACCGATGCTCGAGATCCTGCTTGCTTTTGACGACGCCGCCGCCGAGGGCGAGCGGGTGGCAGTCGAGAGTACCACGAAGCAGCTCGCGTCTGAGTTCACGATGCAGTCGGACAAGCTCCTGGGGCTCGTGTCGCGTCTGGGCGGCGAGGCCATCGAGGCTAGCGCCGGCTACTGCGTCGCATGGCACGACGATGTCCTCCAGCAGATCTGGCAGATCGGGGGCGGCGAGCAGCTCTACCATGCGCTCGATCCACGGCAGCTGCCCAGTCTGAGGGCAGGTCTCTGGCTCGCCCCCGAGATGCCGGAGGGCATTGCTCGGCTCGGCTACCAGGGCTTTGCGCTCGTGTCCATGCGCGAAGAGACACGAGGCGGCGCGGTAGGCTACGGCCTCGCGCTCCGCCCCGAGCTGGACGACCGCGTGACCTTCGTGCTCGGTTCGCTCTCCGAGAGCCTGAGGCGAACGATCGGGAGTCACCTGCACACGCTCCGGCTCGGCCAGAGTTATCTGCAGTCGCTGCTTTCGGCGGCCGACCTGCTCGATGCCGCGGAAGACCTCAGCCACGATCATTCGAAGAGGGTTGCAGAGGTGGCGCGTGATATCGGTAGGCGCTTCGCGCTCGCTGGCGCGCAGATCGAAGCGCTCTATCTGGCCGGCCGCCTGCATGATGTCGGCATGGTGTCGGTCGCGCTGGATCTGCCGAAGACCAGGGGAGGGCTGAGCGCCGAAAGCCGCACCGTGATCCAGCAGCATCCCGTGGTCGGTGCGAACCTCCTCTCCGGTCTGCCTGGAGATATCCTCTCTGAGGAAGTCGTTCTGGGCGTACGGCACCACCACGAGCGCTGGGACGGCCAAGGCTACCCCGATGGCCTGACCGGATCGGATATCGACCTGTTTGGCCGCATCGTGGCCTGCGCCGAAGTCTACGTCGCGCGTACCTCGGCGCGCACCTATCGCGCAGGCCTTTCGCCTGCGCGGGCTCTCAGGGAGTTGCAGCTCATCGCGGGCAGCCAGCTCGATCCAGAGGTCGTCGCGGCGCTCGTCGAGATCTTCGCGGCCCGCGGCATTCTGCCCCTTGAGCAGGGCGCCTAGTCGAGGCACGTCGCAAAGGAGGACACCAGGTGCGGGCACCCCGGCTCAGAGGCCGTTCGTTTGTTGTGTATTACGGCTATGGTCCCCTGCCGGAGATCGCATCCTACGACGTCGCGATCCTGGAGCCGGCGGGCTGGCGCAGGGAGGATGTCAGGGCGCTGGCGCGTCAGGGCGTGCGCTGCATCGCCTATCTCTCGGTGATGGAGGCGACCCGGGCCACGCTGACCAGCCTTGGCATCTCGGACCGCCAGCTGCTGCAGGTGGACGGGCACCCGTGGCGGCGCGATCGGTTCGATACATTCGTCGTAGATCCCCGCACCCGTTCCTGGCGCGAGCACGTGCTCGCCGAGGCGCGCCGGCTCATGGCGGAAGGCTGGGATGGGGTGTTCCTGGACAGTCTCGGTGACGTCGAGGATCAGCTCGTGCAGGATCGGGCCGGCTGGCTCCTGCCGGCAGCGGCAGACCTTGTACGCAGTGTGCGTCAGGTGATCGGCGAACGGCTGCTCGTGCAGAACAACGGCATCTTCCTCCTTCTGCCGCTCGTGGCTCAACTGATCGACGGCATCTGCTGGGAGGGCAGCTTCGAGCCGGGGGAAACGGCGGGTCCCTGGCTGCGCATGGTACTGGAGCAGATCTCCACAGTGGTGCGGCAGGAAGGCATCACCCCACTGCTGCTCAGCGAGATCGGCGAAGACTCTCAGGCTGCCGAGCGTCTGCAGTTCCTGCATGGCATGGCGACGCGGTATGGCTTTCTTGCTTACGCCGCCCCTATGGACTATGCGAAGGGGATTCGCGCGCTCGATGGTCGGCCGGTGGCGGGACACGAGAGCCCGGAGGCTGGACCCTAGGTCGGTATGGCGTGCGTGAGCCAGGGCGCCGGCGGCAAGTAGCGGATCCACTGCAGGGCGGGCGAGAGACGGCCGAAGTTCCAGCGATCGCCACCAGCCAGGCGAAGCGATGGGAAGACCCACTTCTGCCCGCCCTTGTTGATGGTCAGGGTGCCGACATTGGCAAGCGCAGGTACGGAGAAGGCTAGGTGGGCATCGCCGCTCTTGTCGGCGGTCGCCCGCCAGACGTGTCCGCTGGCCGTGAACGACAGGTGCGCCCCGACGGGCAGTCCCGTAATGTCCACGGTCCGATCCGTGTAGACACTCATGTGATAGAACTCGGCGGAATAGCGCATGGCCACATCCTGCACCTCCAGGTAGACCTGGAAAGGCGGCTCAATGTTCAGATGGAGGTTGCTGCTGGCCACAATCTGCCGATTGCCGATCCATATCTGCGCCGTCGTGTATCCGTCGGTGCGAATGGTGACGATATAGGGCTTGCTGCTGCTCAGCAGCTGTTTGGAGTGTTCGGAATAGTAGGCGATGGTACTTGCGTGGGCCAGATAGCCGTGGGCGTAGCCCGCGTAGAGACGCTTCGGCCGGCCGTTGTTCGCAATCTCGGAGACCACGAGGTAATTGATCAGGCCGGTCAGCTTGGTCCATGCCGTCTGAACGGCCACGACGGTCTCGGCGGTCTGATGTCTGCCGGGTACGGCCGTCATGGGGGCTACGACCGCCTGGACGTACGCATTGGCCGGGGCGGTGTTGCGGGTCACGGCGAAATAGCCGTAGTAATTCCGGTGGCCACGGTTGTCCACGCCGACCGCGAGCCGTCCCGGAGACCAGGTCGCGAAGCGGATGGCAGGAGGTGAACTGCCGCCGTAGGCCCAGTACTGCGGCGACAACGGGTGGCTGAAGCTGGTATCCATCACCGTTCCCTGATGGGATAGCGTGAGCATGCCGCCGCGCGAACCGATGACGCCAAGGCTTGTGCGCCCGGCCAATGCGGCGGCGAGCAGCGCGGCGACGCCCAACACGAGGATGATGTTCCAGAGCCAGCGTTGCAGGTCCAGCAGTAACCCTCCCGGTCAGGCATTCGTCCTGTGGCAAGCGGTTCCTGCCGAAGCCTGCCGCGGATGGGCACGGCATGGAGGACAAGCGCCCATCATGTCGAAGTTGCCCGCAAAGCTAATCGGGATGAAGGAGTTTCACAGGCGTGGTCATGTTTCTCATACCCGCCTGCAACGAGGGAACGACGATTCCCGATGTGCTGGAGCGGCCAGGCCCTTTGCAGGCTGCGTCGTTGTGGTGGATGACGGCTGGAAGGATGCCACCGTCATGATGGCTGTCGAGTGGATGCAGGGAGAGGGCAGCGGTGTCCCCCTGAGGTGCCCTCTACACGGCGGGATGTCGTCCGCCTTGAAGGCGAGATTATGATGAGGGTTGCCGTGATTGTCCCATCATTTAATGAAGCAGCCACAGTCGGATCTGTTGTTTCCGACGTAGTGCATTTAGGCTACGATGCTATTGTCGTTGATGATGCATCCGCAGACAACACCGCAGAGGCAGCCAAGATTGATGGGGCTACTGTTATCCGACTGGCAACCAATTTGGGCATTGGCGGAGCTGTCCAGACCGGTTTACGGTATGCTCTGCTCTTGGATTACGACTACATTGTTCAAGTGGACGGGGATGGCCAACATGATCCCAACGCCATTCCCTTGTTATTGGCGCCCTTGATTGATGGCACCGCCGACTTCGTGGTGGGATCCCGTTTCATGGGTACACCACAGGGATACTTGCCTCCGCCCCTAAGGAGGCTTGGGATCGCGTGGCTTTCTATTCTTATGGGACGCAGGATTCGGGACGTCACATCAGGTTTCCGAGCCATGTCACGCCAGAGTGCTCTAATGCTCCTGTCAGACTATCCGACCGACTACCCCGAGCCAGTCACGCTGCTGCGAGCATTGCGGAGTGGTCTAGTCGTGAAGGAGGTTGCCGCTGCAATGAAGCCGAGATTACATGGCGTCTCGAGCATAGTGCTTACGAGGTACTTCAGTTATCTCACCAGGGCATCGCTAGGGCTCCTGGTTGAATATACCGTCTCCAGTAAACGGTCGCTGGAGCCATGATATATCGTGTTCTTGGGCTCACATCCCTACTATTGCTTGGGGCCGTTGTTGCACTGACCCGCCGACGGCTTCTGCGTGAACGTCACGCCACCTTGTGGGTGGGGCTGTCCTTAATGATACTGATTCTTTCAGTCTGGCCTTATCTCATCAATAAGCTAGGCTACTGGCTGGGCGTAGCCTACCCGCCAACTGTCTTCTTGGTCGGTGGTGTGCTGGTGACGCTGGTACTTACGCTTCGACTGACGGTGACTGTCGCAGTTTTGGAAGGCAAGCTCATCAGGCTGACGGAAGAGCAGGCGATTCTCTCCTCTCTGCTGGCAAAGTCGTTGGCCAATACGGGTACTGACTCGATCGTAACGGAATCGGGCAAGGCCGAATCGAGCGCACTTTAGTCAACCTGCTATAGTGTTTGTACGTCGTGCGTACATGCAACCAACATCCTCACGCAAAATGGAGACGGCGGGAAGCAGCATTCTGAGCGGAAGGGGGTACAGGGACAAGCGCACAAATGAACGTTTCCGACCACACTAAATCCTGTCAGTCACTGCAGGGTTTGCAGGTCAACCTGGGCGGGCACCCTGCAGTCACTGTTGCACCGGGTCCAGGGCGGTCTGCAGCCTGCCGAGGATGGCACGGCTCGCCTTCTTTCTCCCGGTAATGACCCTCGCCAAGTTCGACGGGTCCACGCCTGCAGCCTCGGCGAACCTCCGTAGGCCGATGACCTCTATGCGCTCACGGGCTGCCGCGATGATCTTCTCTCTGGCCCTATCCGCTTCCGCCGCCTCAGCCGCGAGTGTCGTCGCAGCCTGAAGCATCGCCGCCAGCGTCTCGCGCTTGGCGGCACCACGCCCGCGCAACACGACCGACACCTCACCCACCGACAGCCCCGAAGCCCTCGCCAGCGCCCTTGGCCCGAACGGCCTGCACGCTCTGAGCACTGTTCCCTGCAGACGCTCCAGGTCCACAGGGGAGGTCCCGTACTCGACCTGGGCCTCCGGCGCGGCGCCGAGGTAGAACTGCTCCTCCCAGCGATTGGCCTCCTTGCCGATGTACTCGACCGACGCGACTTGGACGTGCCGCCGCTCCGTTTCCCCGCTGTCCATGAAGTCGCCGCCGAGGAACTTGTCCTCGGGATGCAAGTGGTACTGCGCAAGGGTATCCCGGTAGGACTTCAAGCGATCAGAGAGTACCGGCTGCCCCGTCACGCGGTCAAAGCAGCGGGCAACGTCGATGCCAGGATCCTTGTCGTAAGGGGCTATGGGACGAGGAAGATCGGAGGGGCCCGAGCCGCCACACTGTCCCTTGGCATCCTGAGCATCGCGGTAGGCGTGCCATAGAGCCTCCATGAACTCGCGATCACTCGGGTAACCCAAGGCAGCGGCCATCTCGTCTGGCGGGAGGCCGTTTAGGCGTCGAGCGCTGCGTGGGACGTCACGTGCTGGATAGTCGGCATTCGGCCGGATGCCACCCTCGGCCATGATGCGCTGGCGCAGGTCTTGCCACGCCTCCCGGCGCATGCGGCGGCGTTCGGTGCGGTCCTGGCGCTCCTCCCACGATTCGCCGAGCGGCTGTGATGCGTGGAAGGCGAGCAGGAATCCGAAAGGGCGAACCGTCGCCCGATACGGCTTGCCGTGATTGTAGGCGTCAAACCATGCAAGAAGAGCGGGCGTCGTCGCCCCGTAGCGGCTCACGGCCGGCTTGTCGAACCCGGGCAAGTCAAGGTCCACCTGCTCCGGATGGCCTGCCAGGGCGGCAGCGACAACACGGTACCAGAGGTCATACTGCCAGCGGTCGGCGCCGATGTCGCGCAGGGGCACCGCGGGCTTTGGTATGGACTTGGGTGCCGCAGCCACGTCGTAGGGAGGGCGAAGATGGCCCAGGCCGTGCGCCGACACTTTGCGCAGGATGGGCCGACCGCGCCCGTCGATGTTGAAGAGGGCATAGCGTTTTGCCGACACCGCAAAGGAGTAGAGAGGTTCCAGTTCCTTCGTGAGACGGCCGTCTTCGACACCGTAGTTCTGATCTTCGATCTTGAAGAGGGGACCTTTCGCCGCATAGGGGTTGAGGGGAGTGAACCACTCACGCACAGCGTCCGCCCGCCCAACGAAGTCATCCCACGGCATGTCTTCGGCAGGGGCCAAAGCCATGCTGTCGGTGTCGCATAAGGCCCAAGTGAGGCCTGCATCGGCCGCAAGCCGTTCGGCGCTGGCGAGCATCAGCCTGGCGGCGCCCGTGATGAGCGTGGCGAGGAGCGGATGGAAGAAGGTTCCCGGCTCCTCCATGCTCGGCACAAACGAAGAGAAGCCCCCATCGTCAGCTCCGTAGCACGTCACTTCCTGGAGCCGGTCCTGATCGGTCACGTTGAGCTCTACGAAGATGCCGTAGCTCGTGGCATTGGCGACGATCTTGAGTGCCTGCTGCTCGGCGTCGAGGCGCTCGATGTCTTGCTGGTCGGTGGTCTGCTTGCGGCGCCGCTTCACCTCGGAGCGAAGATCGATGACACGCCGGTAGAAGTCATCATGCCTGGGGTCGACGTGATAGTCGGGCTTCCCCGCGATGTCCACGGGGTGAAGTCCCTGCTGCATGTTGCGAGGCGTGAAGCGCAGTGCCTGCAGCACGACCGGTGCCATGCCGGTGAGGAGCTTCGATGCGATACAGTCCGCGAGCGTGTACCACATGGGCCGTTCGGCAGTCAGGTAGTTTACGCCGATGGTGAACTGCTCCCCGCTGTAGCGGGCGCGGACAGGTAGAATGTCCTGATTCGGCAGGATCTTCACGAGCACCGGGAGGCCGCACCAGAAGTCGGGGTTCTGCAAGTCCGCCAGCGTGACACGGCCAAGAAGTTCGCGGATCTCCTCGGTCGCATCCTCGGTCTCGACTCCTTTGGCGATGACAAATCGCCACAGTCCCATCAGCGTGCAGACCGTGGGATACATGGAGAGGAAGTCGCAATACAGCACCGGCGTGACGACGCGCCGAATATGCACCTCCGAACGGCCACCGTAGTAGGTGCTCATGATGATACCGAGGGTTTGCGGCGGAAAGTCCGGCTGCAGCGAACGCCACGGGCGTACACCCATCTCGCGCAGATAGGCCTTGCCGATGCTCGCTTCGCTGACGATGCGATGCAACGGGGTGGCTTTCAGACTGAATCCCGCGTAGCGCCTCTCGAGAGCGTCGAAGCACTCCCACGTCGCCTGCACGTCCTGCACCGCGTAGCCGAGGTACTCTGCGGTGAGCGGGCCGCCGTGCTCGTCGGTATCAAGTTTCTGGTGCTCGGTGCCGAGGAGCTTCGCCAGGGACGCGAGCGAGTGATTCTGCCCGGTCAGCGCCTTGCCGAGTGATTTCACGTCAATGAAGAAGCCGCGACGGGTCGGGCGCTTCTCCTTGCGGCGACGCATAGCACGGCCTGTGCGGTAGTTCGGAGTTGCCGTGAACCTGATGATGGCCTTGGAACTGTCGATGTGCTTGACCTGGACCCAGGGCCGCTTGGGGTTCGGGCTCAACTGGAAGGTGAAGCCGCCGCGCATCGTCTTGCCTCTCGCGGCTGCGTGGTGAATGGCGAGACGGGACAGGTCGAACGGCAGGTTGAAGCCGATG
The DNA here is from genome assembly GCA_021786135.1 of Bacillota bacterium. Classification (GTDB taxonomy): domain Bacteria; phylum Bacillota; class Sulfobacillia; order JAJZYS01; family JAJYTV01; genus JAJZQO01. The sequence continues at coordinate 6,843 of JAJYNV010000445.1, read as the reverse complement.
ATCCGCGCACCCAAGTCATAGCCGACACGGTAGAAGACCTCGTCAATGAACTCTGCCACAGTGTGGGCAGCCAGGCCGTTCCGAGCGGCGTACTCCTTGAGGACGGCCACTTCTGCGGCGTCGAGGGAGGCGGGGTGGTAGGCCAACCCCGCCTCGAAGAGATCACCCCTGTCCCGAACCTGATAGGCCAAGAATCGGATCTGCTGCGTTGCGTCGGTTGTCGTCTCGGTGTCGAACACGAGGGCCCATTCGGATGGACCGAGCGGTTTGGGCCCCTGCGATTGAGGTCCTGGTCTGCGCGGGAGGGGAGGGGGGCTTGCGTAGGCGCGAACAGCGACCGGCAGCGTTTCGGGCATCTTGGCCACCTCAGGCGCCTGTCGCGGCCCGGTCGCCGCTCGTCAGTCGCCGTGCGAATTCGATGAGCCATTCCCCGAACTGCCGCAGCGTAGCGACCACCGCTTCAAGGAGGTCCGCGAGTCCAAGCAGGTAGCGGCCGATCTTCTCGGCTGTGCTTGGGTCGTCCTGCACGGCTGGGGGATGATCGTGCTGCGTGTCGCTCAGCTTGCGATGACAGTTGCGGCAGACGAGGGCGGACTCCTCGCCATACGTCCTGCCTGAGATATGGTGCAGCTCGAGGCAGCGCCAATCGTTTTCCCCGCAGATGACGCAGACGGGGTGGTCGGTGCCAAGGCGTTCCAAGGCACTGCGCTTGCGCTTTTCCGAATCAAGCCTCGTGGATGCCATAACGGCCGTCACCTCACTTCAGATCACGATCCGGTATACCTGCTCGAAAGACTCGGGCTCGGACGCGTCGATGCGGTAAAGCACGTTAGGCCGCGTCTCAAGGGGATACCGGGTCCCTTGCAGGTCCTGAACCGAATCCCCGCGGAACGGTGCCAGGTTGCTCGCGTCGTTGGTACGCAGGAATTTCCTGACCGCATTCATGTACCGCCCGATCAGGGACGCAGGATCAGATCCCCGCACAGTGATGACCTCGGCGCGGCCACGGCTGTAGACGAGCAGACGCCGCTCCACCTGGTCCTGCAGCACCCGCCAGCGACCGCCGCGCTTCTCCATGAACTTGGATCGGGAGATCTGCCGCCGCAGCCGTTCCGGCGAAACGTGGGCCTCGCGTGCAGCCTGCTGGAGGGGCTTGCCGCGCAGTATGTCGCGGACGGCCTCCTCGATCCGTGGATCGTACTCTTCGACAGGGCCGCTCCTTCGGCCGGAGGCGAACGCCTCGGCGGTACGCGGGTGGCCCCTGGCCTGCGTGCGGCTAAGTCCCCTGGAAACCCCTCGTGCGATGCGCCGGGCGTATTCGGCCGCGTAGTCGCGCTGGCGGCTGGCCATTGCCTGCTACCGCCAATCCCTGGCGCTCTTGATGACGGGTGCCCTGTGTGGTGGTAAGATGATCACGAGCATTGAACCTCCCTTGGCTGGGGCCTGTTGGCAGCAGGCCTTTCTCTTTTGCTCGGACGATGCACGCTTGGTCGGTTTCTGTGATCGCCTGATGTGGCTCGCCGGACTATGGCGGCCCCCGCTCCATCAGGCGGGGGTAGGGCTGCGCCGCCGCTCGCAGCCGCCAGCGCCAAGCGGCGTCGAGCACGTAGACATAGCGGTGTTTGCCGCTGACGAACACCCGACGGGCCGGGACTCCGGTCGCCCGCAGGTGCCCTATCGCGTTGCTCCCGTACTGGGTGTAGACGCTGCGCGGATGGCGCTCCCGGCTGTCGCCGATGGCGATGTAGCCCTCTGGTGGCGCCTGTCCAAGATAGACCCAGCCTGTGGCCTGATAGATCGTACCGACGTGCCCGGCACCGGGGTCGGCGTACGACAGGACGAGCTTCCATGAAGTCTCGCGGTGGACGGCGCGGAGGACGATGCCGAGGACGCGGCTCTCTGCGTTCTGAGGAAGGTCGTCGGCAAGCCACAGGCGGGCGAGCGTCGCCACGTCCTGCGGTCGTGCGGCCTCAAGCACCCGGTGCCCCTGGCGGGCACCGGACGTGAACACGACCGCCCCGGCCAGGCCGCCACCGGCATACACGCCGAAGCAGGCCTGGGCGGCCTTCGGCATGCTGTGCAGGTAATGCTCGCGTTCGATGACATCGGCAATTGCGGATGGAGCCACACGCTCCACGCGCAAAGACTTTAAGATGGAGCGCGGGGGTCGGGTTTGCACCGCCGTCTCCAGGGTGGTGGCCCTGGTGTCCTGCTCGTTGGACGACCCGCGCAAAACTGGCCGAGGCTCTTTAGCGCTCATTCCGCGTGACCGGCATCTTCGTAGCCAAGGAAGCGGCTTTCGGCGAGGATGTCCGACGCCGCTTCTCCCAGACGCGCCCCCAGCTTCGCCGCCTTCTCGTTGCCAAGCACGAGCCTGCACGCCTTGGCGGCTTCACCGGTGTCGCTCCAGCCGTCAAGTTCGTACTGATCGTCAAGTGCGACCGCCAGTCGCTCGAGGTATTGCGCCAGGCGGCGCTGCTGGCGCCTCTCGTCCGGCGTGACCATATCGCCGAGGGCTGCAAGAAGTCCCGGCTCGGGCAGTTCCCCAGGCTCCCGCTCGGCTGCGGGCACGCGGTAGGTACGGCCATCGCGGCCGATGCGGGTGTCGAGGGGTTCGATCTCCTCTGTCTCCTCCAGGCTCTCCCGCACACGGGCGACCGTGGGCTGTGCAAGCCCGCACCGGCGTCCGATCTCGCGGTCGGCCCACTCAGGATGCTGGCGTAGAAGCCGTGCCGCGAACGCTCTGCGGTCGGTCAGGGTGAGGGGTCGCCCGTGCGCGGCGTTCAGAAAGAACGCCAGGGCGTGCAGGTCGCCGTCATCGGGCACGTCGAGGACTTTAACCGGTACCTCCGTCAGGCCGATGTTCTGCGCTGCGGCGAGGCGGTGGAACCCATCCACTAAGATGAAGGCGCCCTTCTGGTTGACAACAGCGAGCGGCGGCCAGGAGTCCGGCGCCTCTTCGAGTTCCCGGACATGCGTAGGGTCGAGACCGCCAATACGGGGCTGCAGCGCAGGATTCACAATGATCTGAGCCAGTTGCGCGATCATTGGTGCACCCCCAAGGTGATTAACTACTCGGAGCGTACCGGAGGGCATGGCGCGGTTTGCCACTCCACGCGGCCGGCTGTAAGCTGAGGCCATGGACGCGCCACGCCTTACAGGCAGTGAACTGATTGAAGCAGCATCCGCGAATGGATACGAGGTCACCCCCCGACAACTGGAGAGGTGGCGCAAGCAGGGCCTGCTTCCTCGCACGCAACAGGTTCACTTAGGACGAGGGAACGGGACGCGCAGCGAATACCCGCCCGAAGCGGCCGAGCGTCTGTTGGCTGTTTGTCGCCTGCGTTCGGGGAAGGGGGCGGCAAAAAGTGCAGACAGTACTTGCTTTGAACTGTGGTGGGAAGGGTTCGAGGTTCCACTAAGGGATCTCAAACGAACCCTGGACCATCTTGCTTTGTCGCCGTTGATACGAGTGCAACATGATGTAAGGCAAAGGTACGGCAAGGACCCGCTTGACGCAGCCGAAGCCATAGCGCAGCAGCTCGCGTCTGGCAGACTCGGTCGACATGGCCTGCGTCGGTCGGTGCGCCACCGGTCAGGGAAGCGGACGGACCAGGACTTGCACTCCATGGCGACGGCATTTGTTCTGATGGTCCTCGGAGGGGAGCCAGCCTTTGAGGGTGATGGGCTGGAGCAAGAGACTAAAGAGGAGTCCCTTGGCCAGACCATTGAACGCGCTCTGGGGCTGTCGCGGGGCAGAACCGACCGGATTGGGGACGCTGGACCGTGGCTCACCGGACCTCCCGGAGCAGCGCTGACCGAAGCGTTCCGGCGCGGCATCTTTTCGCCATCTGCACTTAGGAAGGTTCTGGACGGTGCTACAACACAGATGCTGGATCAGGCCCGCGAGGACCTGAAGGCGTCCCTCGGAATGGTGACCGTAGGATCGGTGTTCGAAGCGGTTTACGGACGCGACTTCGCCGGGTTAACGAGCCTGCGGGAGTTCGCGCTCTCCCAGTTGCCCAAGAAAGAGCCATTCCTAATACTGGTTCTGCTCAAGCTCCGAAAGGCTGGCTATGGATCGGACATGGGTACGCTTCTTGGTGCCCTCCGGGATGAGGAGCAACGTTTTCAGGCGCTCGGCACCCTCATCGCGTCCATCCCCGGAGTGAACCGTTACCTCCGGATCGGGAGCTCCGATATGTTATCTGCCGTCGACGCAGAGGAACGGAAACGGATTCTGAAGGGGATTACCGCGTTCAAGCTCCAACACCCGGACTTGGCGGTAGCCATCGGATTCAAGCTGGTGGATTAGGTGCCAACTTCCGGTTGATCGTGTAGAATAGACTCGAAGAGAATAGCTGGACCCCCGCGACTGCTAGAACAGCCCGGGGGCGTGGCACACGGGAGGTTGGTCCCGCATGCTGAATGAGCGTAGCACGGCTGTGGTTTCCGCGCTAGGTCCGCCACCGGACTCGACCCTGTCTCCGGAGCCAACGGTGCCGCTCAATCTGAGCGGAGCCGACGAAGCCGACGACACCGCTTGGGCGGAGCGCGGCGACTACTGGGGACAGGAGGCCGATCAGCCGCAACGTAGCGCAGCCAAGGGCGCCCACCGCACCACCGAAGCCTCACCGCTCATCCTGAGCGGTCACGGCGTCGGCCTTCAGGTGCAAAGGGGCGCCCTCCTCGTGCAGGACGGCTTCACGCACCATCCGCAGACCCGCCGCCAGTGGCGCTTGTTCCCCTCGGACCGCGACCTGCCTTCGCGGATCATCGTTCTGGGTACGCACGGCGGGGTGTCCTTCGAGGTGCTGGCGTGGCTCGCGCAGCGGGATATTCCCCTTGTGCTGCTGGACTGGCAAGGCTCCTTCGTTGGCGTGGCCGGGGCTGCATCCGCTCCCCACGACTCGCACCTTCGAGTGGCCCAGGTCGCGGCACAGGAGACGGACCTCGGCCTGCGGATTGCGACCCGCCTCATTGCAGGCAAGGTGGCCGCGTCGCTCGTGACCTTGGCCGAACTTCCGGTGTCCATCGAGCGTAGCCGGGCATGGGATGCGCTGACCGACACCTTGGCAGAACTGTCCCGAACTCTACCCGCGTCCCCAGACGATCTGCGTTTGATCGAAGGCCGGGCTGCCCTGGCGTACTTCCGTGCATGGGGCATCCTGCCGCTGAAATGGAAGGGAACCGGGCGCAGGCCGATCCCCGATGAGTGGCATACCATCGGGCCACGACAGTCGTCCGTGTCGGGTACGAACCGCCACGCCACGCATCCGGTAAATGCCGTGCTCAATTATGCCTACGGCGTCCTGGAGGCTCAGGTAAGGCGTGCCGCCGCCGCCGAAGGTTTGGACCCTGAATGCGGCTGGCTGCATGTGAGCCGCGCGGGACGCGCAGCGGCCGTCTACGACATGATGGAGCCCTTGCGGCCCGCTGTCGATGCGATGGTGTTGCGCTTCGTCGCAGGCCGGGTCTTCAGCCCGGCCGACTTCCAGGTGAGCCGGGATGGTGTCTGCACCTTGCATCCCCAGCTTGCGCGGGCGGTCGCGGGGCTCAGCGTGTCTGACCAGGATGTGCGCAAGACGGTGCGCAGTATCAGCAGGATGCTGATGGGCGAAAGCACGGATCTCGACGGCCTGATCGTGGACCCGCACGTGTTGGCGGGAGATACGATGGCTCCCTCAACTCCGGCAGCGAGGAGACGCCCCGCAAAACAGAGCGCAAGCCGTACTAGGCAATCGTCCGCGTCGATTCCCGCCAAGCGCATGGCCAAGAGGCGCGGTAGCGTCGGCCGCCCTGCCTCGGTGAGCCCTGAACGGCAACGTCTTGTTCTGGCCGAAGTGCGAAGGTGCCTGGCGAACGGCTGGAACCTGAGCAGGCTTGCTGCGGCGGCAGGAATCCACCGTGCGAACCTGCATGCCGCCCTTGCCGGTCACCGTGCCCTGTCGGAGAAGCAGGCGGAGGCGCTATCCAGGGTGTTCGCCCTCCACCAACGGAGCCGCACCCCGAAGCGGCAGCGCGACGGGATGGAGGTCTGACGTATGGCGAGGTGGTTGGGCGACGTCGAAGTGTTGATCGAAGCCGAGAGCCGGGACGTGGCGGAGGAGGTCCTGCAGGAACTGGTGAAGGAGATTGACGACATAGCGACGCCGGACGTGGGCAACGGGTGGCTGGGAGTCGTCTCGGCCAAGGTGACGCCGGTGCAGGGTACGGAGCCGGGTGGACTGCCTGGCTGGCCGCGCAGGCGTGGGCGGTCGAAGCGGCTGGGGGCGTCGAAGGGAAAGTTTAGGGTAGGCGACGAAGACGAGCAGACCTGATGCAGGTCGGGGCGTCAAGATAGGCACTATATCGGGTGCTACGGCTTAACTTGTGCCCATGCGAGTAACTGGTAGAACCACCCGGGTGAGATCAGTAACAAGTATTCAGGGGCCCCGCCAGCACGCACCTTCAACTCACCGATGTCGGCGTCGTCCAGGAAACCCAAATCCACGGGCAACCCGCCCTGGTGAACGATCTCGCAGCGAAACCACTTGTAGAACACCTGCTCCAGTGGCCAGATCTTACCTCGGTACTCGACAGAAATCCGTGTCGGAAACCTGGATTGGACATATCGCCGAAAGCTTTCCCCCTCACTTAGCGGTTTTGGGAAGTCCTGCCGGGCTCGAGTGATGACGGCTAAAAGTGCGAGAAGGAAAGCTCCCTCTCGTCGCCCTCCGCGCCAGAGTAACAGTGCATCGTCTATCCGCTCCTGGACGGGCCGCATGCCTGTACCCCCTTCGTCGATGGCATCCTTGCGGTCGAAGGTTAGACCGAAGACACCTTGGGCCAATCTCGCTTTAT
>JAJYNV010000448.1 GCA_021786135.1 Bacillota bacterium | reverse complement strand
CTCGTTCATGGTCTGGACGCACCACATGTTCGCCGACGGCCTCGGCCCGATCGTCAACTCGATCTTCGCGATCACGTCGATGCTGATCGCTGTGCCCACGGGCATCAAGATCTTCAACTGGCTCGCGACCCTCTGGGGCGGCCAGATCCGCTTCACGACGGCAAACCTCTACGCCCTTTCGTTCATCCCTCTCTTCGTGATCGGCGGCATCAGCGGCGTCATGCTGGCCATGGCGCCCGCGGACCTGCAGTACAACGACAGTTACTTCGTGGTGGCGCACTTCCACTACGTCCTCTTCGGCGGCACTCTGATGGGTGCCCTGGCCGGGCTCTACTACTGGTTCCCGAAGATCTGGGGACGGCTCCTGAACGAGAAACTGGGCCGCCTCAACTTCTGGCTCGTCTTCATCGGCTTCAACGTGACCTTCTTCCCGATGCACATCCTGGGACTCGAAGGCATGCCGCGCCGCATCTCGACCTACTCTCCCGGCTACGGCTGGACGACGCCCAACCAGATCGCCACCGTCGGCGCCTTCATCCTCCTCATAGGCATGCTGGTGCTGCTCTACAACCTCATCATCACGTTCCGCAACGAGCCCGACCTCGTGCAGGATCCGTGGGACGCCCGCTCGCTCGAGTGGTCCATCCCCTCGCCCACGCCGGAGTACAACTTCGCGCAGCTGCCGCTCATCGAGCACCGCGACGCCTACTGGGTCGCCAAGCGCGAGGGCAACGGCGAGCTCCAGAAGGCCGAAGCCCTCGGCCCGATCCACATGCCGTCGCCTAGCCTCTCGCCGTTCTTCCTGGCCCTCACGATCGTCATCGCCGGCTACGCTGCGCTCCTGCACGCCGATTGGCTGGCCCTCGCGGCCATGATCGCCGTGTTCTGGCAGATCGGCCTGCAACTCGTGCATGAGGACCACGGCTACCACGTACACCCCGAAGCTCCGGCGGGAGGTGCGGCCGAGTGAGCGCCCAGAGCGAAACCACGCGCATCTCCCTCGAACACGAGACGTCGCAGGAACTGGGGCTGCCGAAGGACCATCGCGTCCTTGCCCTCTGGATCTTCCTCGCCGGCGAGTGCGCCTTCTTCGCGTCGTTGATCGGCGCCTACCTAGGTCTGCACACCGGGGTCGCGCACGGGCCCACGGGCCCGCAGCTCTTCGACCTGCCGCTCACCACGGTGGCGACGCTCATCCTGCTCACGAGCAGCCTGACGGTCGTGCTGGGCGTCGCCGCAATGCAGCGGCGGGACGTCCGCGGCATGCAGATCTGGCTCTGGCTGACGGCCCTGCTCGGGCTCTTCTTCCTCGAGTTCCAGGGCTACGAGTTCTATACGTTCTATCACGAGGGTCTGACCCTGCAGACCAGTGCCTTCGGTTCCGCCTTCTTCACCCTCACAGGCTTCCACGGCCTGCATGTCGCGTTCGGCGTCTTCTGGATCCTATTGCTCCTCTTCCAGTCCCTCAAGCACGGCATCAACGAGGACCGCACCACGAAGGTCTTCATCATGAGCCTTTACTGGCACTTCGTCGATGTCGTCTGGGTCGTGATCTTCACGCTCGTATACCTCGCAGGGAAGGTGGGCTGAGCCGATGGGCCAGGAGACACCGCTGCTGCCCGCAAACGCGGAGCGCTCGCAAAAGGCTCTCTATGTCACCATCGGCATTCTGAGCCTCGTGCTCACGCTGCTCGCCGTGTTTCTCGTCGAGATCGGGCTGCAGGCATCGGTCGTCCTTCCCATCCTGATCGTCCTGGCCGTCATCCAGGTCTTGATGCAGGCATTCCTCTTCATGCACCTGCGCGGCAGCCGGCACGTGTACACGTACTTCTTCCTCGCCGGTCTCTCGCTGGCCGTGCTGATCGGGACCTGTCTCATGGTCCTGATCCAGCAGTGGGCATGACGAGTCCTTCCCGCGCTTCCCCTTTTCGAGACGCCAATCTGCACTGGGGAGATGGCCTCCTTGGCGAATCCGCTCGAAGTTGAGGCCGCACGCGGCCGGGCCGGCGTCGCCAGTCTCGGCGACTATGTGCAGCTCATGAAGCCGCGCATCGTCCTGCTCCTGATTGTCACCTCCTACTGCGCCATGGTCGTCGCGTCGCACGGTCTGCCGGCCTTCTGGCCATCGCTCCTCGGCACGCTAGGACTTGCGCTGTCAGCCGGCGGCGCCCACGCCGTCAACATGTGGTACGACCGCGACATCGACGCACTGATGGCGCGCACGAACGATCGTCCGGTGCCGTCGGGCCGCATCCCTGCGACGCGTTCCCTGGCCATAGGCCTCGCGCTCGAAGCGGTGTCCTTCGCCATCCTGCTCGACCTCAATCTGCTCACCGCCCTCCTGTCGCTGGGCGGATTCGTCTACTACGTCGGGATCTACACGATGTGGCTCAAGCGCCGCACACCGCAGAACATTGTCATCGGCGGCGGCGCCGGCGCGTTCCCGCCGCTGATCGGCTGGGCGGCCGTCACCGGTCACCTGTCGCTGGCGGCGTTCTGGATGTTCCTGATCATCTTCCTCTGGACACCGGCCCACTTCTGGTCCCTGGCGCTCTTCCGCCAGGAGGACTACCGTCGTGCCAAGGTGCCGATGATGCCCGTAGCGCGCGGTGAGCGGGTGACCAAGGTGCAGTCCCTGATGTACACCCTGATGCTTCTCGCGGCGACCCTCGGCCTCTACCTGACCGGGGTCGTGGGCAGTCTCTATCTCGTAGCCGCGGCGGCGCTCGGCATCGGTTTCGTCGCCATGTGCCTGGGCCTTCTGCTCGAGCATCCGCCGGAGGTGCGCTGGGCCAAGGCCACGTTCGGCTACTCGCTCGTCTACCTGACGCTGCTCTTCGCTGCGATGGTCCTGAACGTACACGCCGTCTAACTCAGCTGGGAACGGGATTCGCTGGAAGCGGAGGCGGGTCCGTGTATCTTGCCTATCTGAACGAAGGCTTCATGCTGCTCTCGGCTCTCGCGGTCGCCCTGGGCTGGCGGGCCATCCGTCAGGGCAGGCGCGACGTACACCGGCGCTACATGCTGTCGGGCAGCGTGCTTGCCATCCTCTTCTTCGTCACCTATGTCCTCAAGTCGTTTTTGATCGGCGACACGAGCTTCGGCGGACCAAAGAGCTGGGCACTGCCCTACCTTGTCTTCCTGCAGGTCCACACGATCCTCGCCACCGTTGCCGCGATCCTGGGCATCATGACCCTGCGGCTGGCCCTCACCGCCCGCTTCGGACGGCACAGGCGGATCGCCCCCTGGACCGCGACGTCATGGTTCATCGCCGCGGGCATGGGTCTCGGCGTCTTTCTGATGCTCTACATCGTCTTCCCGCCCGGCGCCACTACGAACATGCTGCGCGCCATCACCGGCCACTGAGCCACTGGAGGTCCTGAGCCACGCAACCTGCACCAGCGCCTCCGCCCAGGGGTCTCCTGCTGCTCGCCCGCGCCACCAACATTCTCATGTTCCTGGTGGTGATCGTCGGCTTCCTCGTGACCGAGACGGGCTCAGCGCAGGGCTGCGGCCGTCACTGGCCGCTCTGCGACGGTCAGTTCACTCCACCCTTTGATCT
>JAJYNV010000317.1 GCA_021786135.1 Bacillota bacterium | reverse complement strand
CGCGCAACCCGAACACCGGCGAGAAGGTGCTCTACGGCGAGTACCTGACGCAGGCGCAGGGCGAGGACGTCGTGGCGGGCATCCGCACGCCGAAGCTGATCGCCGTCCTGGGTGAGGACATCCCGGCCGCCTACGCCGAGGTGGAGCGCGTGGCGGGTCTCCTCGAGAAGCACTACGGCGACATGCAGGACATCGAGTTCACGATCGAGGACACCAAGCTCTACCTCCTCCAGACCCGCAGCGGCAAGCGCTCGGCGCGCGCGGCGGTCAAGGTGGCGGTGGACCTCGTCCACGAGGGCAGGATCGACAAGGCGGAGGCGATCCGGCGCGTCACGCCGGAGCAGATCGACCAGCTCCTGCATCGCGGCGTCGACCCCCAGGCCTCGAACGAGGTGCTCGCCAAGGGGCTGCCGGCCTCGCCGGGAGCCGCCACGGGCCGCATCGCGTTCGATGCCGACACCGCGGAGGAGCTCGGTCGCGTGGGCCAGCGCGTCATCCTGGTGCGGCCCGAGACGGCGCCGGACGACATCCACGGCATCGTGCTGGCGCAGGGTGTCCTGACGTCCCGCGGCGGCATGACCTGCCATGCGGCGATCGTGGCGCGCGGCATGGGCAAGCCCTGCATCGTCGGCTGCGAGTCGCTGCGCATCGACCTGATGCGCAAGGAGATGCAGATCGGCGGCCGCACGTTCAAGGAGGATGACGTCATCTCGATCGATGGCGCCACCGGCCGCGTCTTCCTGGGCGAGGTGGGCATGGTGGAGCCGCAGCTCGGCGGTGAGACCTCGGAGCTCCTGCGCTGGGCCGACGAGATCCGCGGCCTCGGCGTCATGGCGAACGCCGACACCCCCGAGGACGCCGAGCGGGCGCGCTCTTTCGGCGCCGGCGGCGTGGGCCTCTGCCGGACTGAGCACATGTTCATGGCGCAGGACCGCCTGCCGGTGGTGCAGGAGATGATCCTGGCCGACACGGAGGAAGACCGGCGCGTAGCGCTCGGAAAGCTCCTGCCCATGCAGGAGAGCGACTTCTACGGCATCCTGAAGGCGATGCAGGGACTGCCGGTGACGATCCGGCTCCTCGACCCGCCGCTGCACGAGTTCCTGCCCGACGTCGAGGATCTCGCGGTCGACATTGCCGTGATGCGCGCCAGGGACGAGCAGGGCAGCGAGGAGTACCGGCGCAAGTCCGACCTCCTGCGCAAGGCGAGGGCGCTCTCGGAGTTCAACCCGATGCTCGGCTTCCGCGGCTGCCGCCTCGGCCTGATCTACCCCGAGATCTACGAGATGCAGGCGAGGGCCGTCTACCAGGCCGCCGCACGCCTCCTCGCCGAGGGTGTCGACGCGCGTCCCGAGGTCATGATCCCGCTCGTCGGCGATCCGAAGGAGCTCGAGATCACGCGCAAGCTGGTCGTGCAGGTGCACGGCGAGGTGGAGCGCGAGACGGGCAGGGAGCTGCCGCTCAAGGTGGGGACGATGCTCGAGATCCCGCGGGCCTGCCTCCTCGCCTACGACATCGCGGAGCACGCCGACTTCTTCTCCTTCGGCACGAACGACCTGACCCAGACCACGTTCGGCTTCAGCCGCGACGACGCGGAGGCCAAGTTCCTCACCCGTTACCTCGAGGACAAGGTGCTGCCGCAGAACCCGTTCGCGGTGCTCGACCAGAACGGAGTAGGCCAGCTGGTCGAACTCGGCGTGGCCCGCGGCCGCTCGCGCAAGCCGGAACTCAAGGTCGGCATCTGCGGCGAGCACGGCGGCGAGCCGCAGTCGATCGCGTTCTGCCACCGGGCAGGGCTCAACTACGTCTCCTGCTCGCCGTACCGCGTGCCCATCGCCAGGCTTTCGGCGGCCCGCGCGGCACTCGCGGACTGATGGCCGAAGAGCGCCTCACCGCCCTTGGGGCCTGGTATCTCGACGCCTTCCCGGCGGTGCGCCAGGAGCTCGGGCTGTCCTTTGGGGGCTTCGGGCCCCGAGGCGGTCCCGAGCGCGACCGGCGCAGGTCGGAGGCTAGGGAGTGGGCGGCTAAGATCGGCGAAGGGCCAGGCATGCGCCTGGCCCGGCGCGCCCTGCGGCAGGCGGACGATGCCCAGAGCGCCGCGCTGGCCGAGTCGGTGCTGACCGCCCTCATGCAGTCCGAGCTGCGGGAGTCCGATCGCGAGGAGGTCTGGCGGTCTATTCCGCCCGCTCTCGCCGGCGAGGTTGCCCCGGGGCAGGATCCACGCGCCATCGACCAGGCTTCGAGGGCCGCCGCCCTCGCGGCGGGTCTTCTCATCGCCATCGGCGCGAGGCCCGAGCTGAGCGAGGAGGGCGACGAGAAGGCCCGGGCCTTCATGGCGCTCGAACACTTCGTCCGGCGGCTCGATGCTGCGCGCGCTACGGCGCAGATCGCGTCGCCCATGGGCCCCCACGCCCTGCACGAGCGGATGTGGGATGAGTTCGGCCGTTACATCGTGCCGAAGGAACTGGCGGAGGCTGCCCTCATGCGGCTCGAGGCGGAGCTGCTCGAAGCCGGGCGCATCGCGCGGGAGATCAGGCCAGGGCGTGATATCGCGGAGATCCTTGCGGACATGAGCGAGGACTGCCCCGAGGGGCCGCAGGAGCTGATGGCGGCCTACGAAGCCGCTCAGGCCGAGCTGCTCGAGGCGGTAGGCGGGGACTTCCCCGCCGTGGAGAGCCCCGAGTGGCGGCTGGGGCCGGCGCACCTCCATGGGCTCCTGCCGCTCGCGGCGTATGTCATGGGCGGCGGCAAGGACAAGGGGCGGATGCTCGTGTTCGCGGGCCAGGGCCCGATGCAGGCCATGCACATGCGCAGCCGGCTCGTCCTGACGACCGCCATGGGCGGCCTGCCGGGGAGCCATCTCCTCTTCTCCCTGGCCGGCAGGGGGGACATCGTGCAGCGGATCCTCCTCTCGCCCTATACGGCGCCCGGCTGGTCGCAGTACGCCGTGGGCTATGTCGCGGAGCGCCTCAACCGCCCGAAGGTGATGCTGCTCCACGCGCTTGACGCCGCGCAGCGGGCGGCCAGGGCGTTCGCCGACGTCGCCCTGCACGCGGAGCTCGCGGACGAGCAGCGCATCCTCGAACTGCTCGGCAGGTCGCAAGGCCTGCCGGAGGAGTTCCAGCGCGCGGAGCTGGCCGCCATCTGGCGGCAGCCGCTCTCGGGCGCCGGCCCGTTCTGGCTCGCGGAGGAGCTGGCGAGGGAGGTGCGAGGGCGCGTTGCCGCAGGGGAGAGTCCGGCGGCGGCGCACCAGAGGATCCTCGACCGCGGCGGCATGCCAGAGGAGATGGAGGCATGACGACGCCGCGCGAGCGCCAGGAGGCGATCGAGGAGAGCCTCCTCGCGCCCTGGGCCGCCAAGGCCGCCAGTTCTCGGGGAAGGCGGCGGGCAGAGGAGCCGGACCCCGTGCGCACGGCCTTCCAGCGCGACCGCGACCGCATCATCCACGCCAAGGCCTTCCGGCGGCTCAAGGACAAGACGCAGGTCTTCATCGCCGCCGAGGGCGACCACTACCGCACGCGCCTCACGCACACGCTCGAGGTGGCGCAGATCGCGCGCACCCTGGCGCG
>JAJYNV010000192.1 GCA_021786135.1 Bacillota bacterium | reverse complement strand
GTGCAGCGCCGGCATCGGTCGAGATCGGCCCGAAACCGGCCACGAACAGAACCTCCACTGGATGCACCTCCCAGATCGAACGCGCCAGCCTCCTTGCAGAGAAGAGCGGGCGCGCAGGCTAAGCTAGAGAGAATTCGCCGTCGCGTGCTGCGCTTCCCCCGGCGGCTGCTGGAGACGCGACCCACAGCGCTCTGGCGGGCGGTCAGCCATCACTTGCGCTCCAGGCCCCGACATGCCATGTTGGACAAGACTGTGCCGCAGCTTCACAAACTGAACGAAGGACGGTGGCCGATTGCCGCTCACGGCGAGGCGTCCCTGGCTGACGATCGCACTCTGGTTCCTGCTGCTCGCCGCCGCGGTTCCGCTCCTGGGCCAGGTGACGAACCACCTGGGCTCCGGCGGGTTTTCGGCACCGCACAGCCAGGCTGCCAAAGCCGACGCCACGGTCGGGCATCTTGTCCAGCCGGCGTCCGTGCCGACGACGTTGATCACCGGCCTCTCGCCAAGCCGTCTGAGCAGCCTCGCCGCAACGGCCGCCATGCCGGCGGGATGGCTCCATCGCCTGGGCGCGCGCTCGGAGGTGCTGGTGCCCGGCCAGGACCAGACGGTCGCCAAGCGCTTCCTCGCCCTCACGCGCCAGCAGGGTGCCGTGCTGACGGCGGTCAACGCGAACACCCTCGGCAATGCGGTGAGCCATCAGGCGATCCAGGCCTTCAAGGCGAGCACGGTGGTGGCCGTGCCGGCGCTGCTCATCCTTCTGCTGCTCGTCTTCGGCGCCGTGCTGCCCGCCTTGCTCCCGCTCGTGACGGCCGGAGCCGGCACCGTCCTGACCCTCGCCATCGTCGCCATCGTGGAGCGCTACGTGCCCCTCTCCGTCTATCTTTTGCAGATCGTCAGCTTCCTCGCGCTCGGTGTCGGCGTCGACTATGCGCTCTTCGTCGCGACGCGCTTCAGGGCCCAGCTCGAGGCGGGCGCCGAGGTGGGGGACGCGGTCGCCACCGCCATGCGCACGTCGGGACGGTCGGTCCTGTTTTCTGGCCTCGCCGTGGCGCTGGCGCTTGCGGCGCTCGTGCTGGGCGGCACCGCGTACTGGCGCGGCATGGCCCTGGGCGGCGCTGTGGCCGTGGGCGCAGTGCTGCTCGTGACGCATACCCTGCTGCCGGCCCTCCTCCGCCTGATGGGCAGGCGCGCGAGCCTGGGGCGCATCCGCTTCGCAATGCCGGAATGGCGTCTTTGGCGCATCCTGGCGCACTGGGCGACGTCGCGGCCTCAGCTCGCCCTGACGCTCGGACTCCTCGTGCTGGCGGTGCCTGCGGTGGCGGCGCCCGCCTTGCGCGCGAGCATGCCGGCCAACGTGGCCGCCATGCTGCCGGCGAGCTCGCCCCTGGCCAAGGCGCAGGCCATCGAGCAGCAGGTGCGCGGCGCTGGCGAGATCGCTCCGTTCATCGTCGCGCTGACCTTGCGCCAGGACGTGACATCGCCGGCGGCCTGGCTGACCGTCGGGCGCGTGACCGACAAGCTGCGGTCGCTGCGTGGCGTCGCGCAGGTCTCGTCGCCCAGCGGGCGATTGAGCCCCCAGCTGCTCGCGGCCAGCGCCGCCCAGACCGGCAGTCCGCTGCGCGCCTTCATCAGCGGGCCGCATACGGTGGACCTTTTCGTGACGCCGGCGTCGGGTCCCGACAGCCAGGCCACGCGACATCTCCTGAGCCGCATGCAAACGGGACTGCGGCGGGTCGAGGGCGCGAAGGTTGCGATCGGCGGGCAGGTGGCCGCCGTGCAGGAGTTCAACACCTATCTCGCGTCGCGCCTGCCTGCGATGGCGGTGGCGGTCGTCCTGGTGGCGCTCGTGGTGCTCTGGCTGGCGACGGGGTCGCTGCTGCAGGCACTGCTGGGCGTACTGCTCAACGCGCTCGTCACCCTGTCGACTGCCGGCATCCTGGTCACGGTGATCGAGCGCGGCGCGTTCGGTCTGACGCCGGAACCTCTCAACCTGGCCGTCGCGCCGCTCGTGTTCGTGATGCTGTTCGGCCTCTCGATGGACTATGAGGTGATCCTGCTCCACCGCATCCAGGAGCGCCTGAGACACGGCGACGCGCCGCGGCACGCCGCGACGCACGCGGTGGCCACGACAGGCGGCATGATCACGGGAGCCGGGCTCATCATGGTGGCCGTGGTGGCAGCCCTGCTGGTCAGCCCGTTCGAGATCCTGCAGACGCTCGCCATCGGACTCGTCAGTGCCGTCCTGCTCGACACGCTGGTCGTGCGCACGTTCCTGGTGCCGGCTGCCGTGACCCTGCTCGGCCGCCATGCCTTCTGGCCGCGTCCGCATCACGCGTGACACCTCGTGGAATGAGAGAGCCTGAGGGGGCCCGCGCGTCAGATCCGCGCAGGCTTTCGCCTGTCGCGCGCAAGTCCCTGAATGCCTTCTTTCCGACGCAGGAAGCAGGGCATGCGGATCGAAGAAATATGAGCGTAGAGATGAAGATTAACGGATATCTTGGTCCGAGCTCCGTACCAGGGGGGAGTCACCGTGGCGGATGCGTCGTCCCGGACTGCAGCGGGCGGACTGCCGGGTCCGATCCGCGTGTTCGGCGTCGATGACCACCGAGGCGTGCTCGAGGGCCTCGAGCAGATCATCGCCGACCAACCGGATCTCGCCTGGGTGGGCGAGGCCAGCTCGATCGGCGAGGCGCAGCGGCGGCTAGCGGAGAAGAGGCCTGACGTCCTGCTGCTCGACAGCCGACTGCGCGGCGAGTCCGGCCTGGACCTCTGCGCCTGGGTGCGGCGCGAACTGCCGGACGTGCGGGTGCTGATGCTCACAGGTTCCACGGACTCCGCGCTCCTCTTGCAGGCGCTCGCCGCGGGGGCGACCGGCTTTCTCGTCAAACAGGCGCGCGGCAGGGACATCGTCGATGCCGTCCGGCGGGTGCATCAAGGCGGCGTGGTCTGGGATCCCCGCATGGGGCAGGCGGTGCTCGAGCACTTCCGCGAGGTCGGCGGGCAGGGGCTCGGCAACGACCGGCTCGAGCGCTACCGCGAGCGCATGCAGCGGCTCTATCGCGGGATGACGGCGATTGCCGGCATCCGGGGCGTCGACGAGATGCTGCAGCAGGTGGTGGCGCTGGCGCGCGGTGTGACCGAGGCGCGCTACGCGGCGCTTGCCGTGCTCATGCCGGACGAGTCGATCGCGAAGTTCGTCACCGAAGGGCTGACGCCGGACGAGATCCGCGCCGTCGGCGCCCTGCCGCGCGGCAGGGGACTGCTCGGCGAGGTGATCCACACGCGCCGGCCGCTGCGCGTTGCCGACATCGGCCGTGATCCACGCGCCTGCGGCTGGCCGAGCGGCCATCCGGCGATGAACAGCTTTCTCGGCATGCCGATGCTGGTGCAGGGGGAGGTGGTGGGCCACCTCTACATGACCGACAAACGCGGCGCGGAGGCGTTCACAGGCGACGACGAGGAACTCGTCGGGCTGCTTGCGAACCTGGCCGCCGTCCTGATCAAGAACGCGCGCCTCAACGAGGACCTCGGGCGCCTGGCCGTGGTGGAGGAGCGCCAGCGCATCGGCATGAACCTGCACGAC
>JAJYNV010000439.1 GCA_021786135.1 Bacillota bacterium | reverse complement strand
TTCCGATCTGACGGCAGGACGAATCTCTCGATTCAGGTTGCGGACGAGGTCAAGCGCTACTATCGCGAGAAGGTATATCAGACGGTTATCCCGCGTAGCGTGCGGCTGAGCGAGGCGCCCAGTCACGGCCGGCCGATCTCGCGCTACGATCCCAAGTCGCGGAGCAGCGAAGTATACAGGGATCTTGCGAAGGAGGTGCTGGCACGTGGCGAAGCGGGGACTAGGGCGCGGGCTTGAAGCGCTGATTCCCGAGGTGCGGGTAGCCCCGGACGAGGGAATGCAGCAGGTTGCGGTCAGCGCTATCCGGCCGAACCCGTACCAGCCGAGGCGCGAGTTTGACGAGGCGGCCCTGCGCGAACTCGCGGACTCCATCGCGCGGCATGGCGTGCTTCAGCCGTTGGTGGTGCGCCCGGCAACGTCCGGCTATGATCTGATCGCCGGTGAACGGCGTTGGCGGGCGGCGCAGATGGCGGGTCTGAGCGAAGTTCCTGTGGTGCTGAGAGCCTGCGATGACGGCCGCCTGCTCGAAATCGCGTTGGTGGAGAACCTGCAACGGGAGGATCTCAATCCGCTCGAGGAGGCCGAGGCCATCCAGCGGCTCGCCGACAGCCGAGACCTTCGGCAGGAGGAACTTGCGCAGGTCATTGGCCGGAGCAGGTCTTCGGTGGCGAACAGCCTTAGGCTCCTGGGCCTGCCAGAAGAAGTCAAGGATCTAGTTCGCAAGGGGTCCTTGTCTGCCGGGCACGGGCGTGCGATTCTGGGATTGCCGATGAACCGGCAGGTGGCGGCCGCCATGGAGGCGGTGGCGAAGCAGCTGAACGTGCGCGAGGTTGAGGAGATGGCGCGCAAGCCTGCTACATCGGCGAGGCCGAGAACCGCGAAGCCGGCAGGGCGCGTGGCACGGTGGGAGGAGCGCCTGAGCGGAGCGCTCGAGATGCCCGTGCGCATCCGATCCGGCGTGCGAGGAGGAGCGGTCGAAATCCGTTTCCGTAGCGAAGAGGATCTGGCGCGGCTCGTCGCGCGCTTCGTTCCCGAAGAGGACTAAATTGTTTCACGTGAAACATTCGAGGAGGAAGAGGGTTGCCTGAACTCATCCGACTGGCGCCCTGGCTGGCGCTAATCGGCGCGGCGGGGCTGATTGTCGGGATCATCGCCCTCGTCGCAGGCCTAATGAGCCTGACTGCTGCACGCCGGCTGCAGCGCCGCCTCGATCATCTTTTGCGCGGCGGACAGGCTACGGACGTGGAGACGCTACTGCATGAACAGTGGCAGGCCCTTCGGGAGGCACAGACGGGTGTTGCTAGCGCCGCGGCGCGTCTGGACGGCGTGGAGCTGCTGCTCCGACGGGCCCTCCAGCGCGTGGGGGTCGTCCGATACAACGCGTTCCCTGGTGCCGGCGCGGAGCTCTCGTTCAGCGTCGCTCTGTTGGATGCACAAGACGACGGCGTCGTGATCTCAGGCCTTTACGGCCGCGAAGAAACCCGCATCTACGCCAAACCTGTGGCATCGGGCGCGTCCCGCTATCCCCTCTCTGAGGAGGAGCGGGCTGCGATCGGGGCAGCTATCGACACGAAGCACGAGGTGCACGCCGTGTGAAGACGCTGTTCGTCGTCAATTACGTCGCGGGACGGGGCCGCACGCAGCGCGAGTGGCCGCATGTGTGGGAGAGAATCCAGCAGGAGTACAGGGACCAAGAGATCGAGATGGTCGTCACCGCCGCGCCGCGCGATGCCACCCGTATCGCGCGCGAGGCCCACGCCGGTGGGTATGCGCGCGTCGTCGCGGTCGGCGGTGACGGAACATTGGCAGAGGTCGCGGATGGCGTCCGGGACGCCGCAGGGCAGACGAGCCTTGCGTTCGTGCCTACGGGCGCCGGCTGCGATTTTCGGCGTACATCAGGTGTGCCGGCCGACATCTTTGCGGCAGCCCAGCTCGCGATCACGGGCATGCCAAGCCCGGCTGACCTAGGCACCGCCGGTGGCACCACCTTTCTCAACGTCGCTGGCGTCGGTTTCGACGCAGAGGTGGCGGCAGAGGACCACCGCCTGCGCAACCGCTACAGTTCCACTGGCACCGTCCCGTACATCCGGGCTGTGATGCACGTCCTTTGGAAGTACCGCGCGCGAGAGATGCGCATCGTCGCGGATGGCAGCGTGTTCGAGGGTCGTTTCCTGCTGGTCGCCGTGGGCAACGCCCAATACTACGGCGGCGGCATGCGCATCGTTCCCACCGCAAGCGTCGATGACGGCATGCTGGACGTCCTGATGGGAGGAGACTACAGCGTGCCGGAAACGCTGGCCCTGCTGCCCCGGGTCTATGGCGGCGGCCATCTTGGCAGCCGCAAGATTCGTGTCGTACGTTGCCGGACGTTGTCGATCGAGGCCACGCCAAGCGCTGCCGTCCACCGTGATGGCGAACTGAGTGGCATGACACCTGTCGAGTTCGGCGTGCTACCTGGCGCCGTCAGCTTCGTCTACGGCCCCGAACGCGCCATTCCCGCTCCCCTGCCGACGACCGCCGTGCATGGTGCACGGAATCCGCAGGCAGAATAGGCGCGGGGGTGGCGCGGTGCGCATAGCAGTCGAAGAAGGGCTCAGCCAGGTTCGGCGAGCCCTTGAGGACAGAGGGTGGCAGGTCGTCCCTCTCGAAGAGGCGTGGGAGGCGGCCGTGGACGCGGTCATCCTCACTGGCCAGGACGACGACCTCTTTGGCGACGAGGCGATCGAACTCGACGTCCCGGTGATTGCGGCACAGGGGCTTACGGCTGAGGAGATACTGCGCCGCCTGGAGAGCGAGCCACGCCAAGAGCGATCCTGAGCGCGTCCGCAATCATGGCGGCCATGTCGTAGACCAGCCCGAGACGCGTGTTCTGCAGCACCACATACTCCATGAAGCCCCCGACGTTGACGGTCGCCATGACGGCGACATCGCCGATCGGGGGCAATTCCTTGCGTACCCCGGCTCCCGGCTTGAGCGGGCCGCGCTGCACCTGGACGCTGCCTACGCTCTCAAAGCTGCCGAGGCAAGCGTCGATCGCCACGACGGGGCCCGCCGCAGCTGCAGCCTGGAGGCGTGGCAAAAGTTCGTGCAGGTTCCCGGCGTGTACTGGGGCCTGGAGATTGCCCAGAACCGCAAACGGCAGCGGTGGCAGGGATTGTGTCAACATAGTGCCGACGAGCGGGCCCAATGCGTCGCCTGTCGACCGGTCGGTGCCGACGCAGACGACAGTGGCGGAGCCGCTCAGTCTGCGCAGCGCAGAGAGCTCGCGCTGCAGGTGGGCGGCCAGGAGCGACGCGGCGCGGGGATCTTCCGGCCGCACGCGCAGCCTGGGTGGACGGCTGTGGTGGTCTTGCATGTCGCGAGTATATGGCCGCCATCCAGCAGGTATACACCCCGTGGTGCATAGCCTTCCCGGGGGGATCGACATGGCCTGGGAAACGGCGATCGCCGCATTCGCGGCCGTCGTGGGGGCTGGGTTCGTCTCAGGTCGCGAGATCTGGGTGTTCTTCGCCATGCATGGCGCCGCGGGCGGTATCCTGGCGTGCGGTGCAGCCGTGCTGCTCGGCCTCGGTGCCTGGCGCACGGCGCAGACGGCAGCATCCGTGCCTCGCGTGGCGCCCCTCTGGCGCACCACCATCGCCCTGTTCAGCTTCATCACCCTCGCGGCCGTCCTTGCGGCACTCGCGAGCCTTGGACATGCGAGACTAGGCCTCAGCCCAGTGCTGGGCGGCGCTCTGGCGGCCGTGTTGGCTGCGGTCATTCAGCAGCATGGCACGGCGACGCTTCGCAGGTGGCAGGGACTCATGCTGGCGCTTGTGGTCCTCGCCGTCTGCCTGACGGTCGCGTTCGGTCTCCTGAGGCTCCCGACGGTCCAGGCGGCGAGCCCGGTTGCGCCGATTCCGGCTGCCATTGCCGTTGTTGGCTACGCTGCCTACAACATAGCTCTCGCGAGCGACGGCGTTCGCCGTTCGGCTGTCGGCCACGGTCGGAGCGGACAATGGGGAGCGCTGATAGGTGGACTCGCCGCCGGTCTCCTGCTAACGTTGGAGACGGTGGTTCTGGCGCGCTCCGGCATTATCGTGGCGGGTGCGGACCTGCCCCTGCGCGAGATGGCCTTGCGCTTGCACGGCACTTTGGCAATCGGCGTCGAATTGGCGATCGCGCTGGCAAGTGTCTCGGCCGCTGCATCGTTCCTGCAGGCGTCCGCAGATCTTTTCGGCGGTAGCTGGCCGACAGCAGGGTTGGCTTGGCTCGGGTCGACGTTCGGCGTTCAAGCGATTGTGGATCGCGCCTACCCCGCAATGGCTGTTGTGGCGCTATTCTGGCTTATGGCTCTGGTCTGGCCGTCTGCGTTGGCAGACCGGAGCGGACCGAACCGACAAGGACGGTGAAGGGACCCTGCCGCGGGATGAAGCGGAATCCATCTACCAAGAGGCCCAAGACGAAGAGCGGCGTGGCAATGTGCAAGAGGCGCAGGCTCTTTACCTGCAGTTTACGGAACTGCGCCCGCAGGATCCGCGCGGGCCGAACAAGCTCGGCGTACTTCAGGCACTGTTGGGTCAGTTCGACGCATCCGAACAATTGTTCCGTCAAGCGCTGGAACTTGACGGGAAATTCGCGCCCGCACTGACCAATCTAGGCAACGTCTTTCTCGAGCGCGGCAACGCCGAAGAGGCGGTCCGGCTCTACGAGGAAGCCCTCACCTATGACCCGAACTATTCCTCTGCGCATCACAACATGGCGGCCGCGCTCAAGAAGCTGGGCCGCATCCGCCCGATGGTGCAGCACCTCAAGGACGCGCAAAAGGCCTTCCGGGATACCGAGCGCGAGCACGCGCGCAAGGAGATGACCGGCTGCATGTCGCGCGGAGGTCCGACGACGGTGCTCCTTATTGCGGCCGGAGTTCTCCAGATCGCCGCCTTCTGGCGATGAGGCCCCTGACCCGCCTTCTCGCAGCGGCAGCCGCGGCAGCACTGGCACTTTGGGTCAGCCATGGACTCGACTACGCTCTGCAGGTCATGCTCGCCTTCCTGGCCGCGGCGATCGCGGCCGGGGTCGTGCGTGAGATCTGGAGCCTGCCGCCTCATCGGATGCGCGTCTACCTGGGCGACATCCTGACGGCCCTCGCGCTTGGGCTGATCATGCTGCTCGCCGTGCGCGCATTCGGCCATGGTCGGACACCTTCGCCCTTCCTGCCAGCTCTGGCGTGGCCCTTCGTCGATCTCTGGCGACCGATGCGCAGGGGGTGACTCGATGAAGCCCTTCGACATCGTGGTCCTGTGCTATGTGGCGTTTGGGGCCCTGCGCGGCTGGGGACGCGGACTCATCGCGATGGCTGCCGGGCTCGCCGGCTTCATTGTGGCTATTGTGCTGGCCCGCATGTTCTATGGCCAGCTGGCCACATTCTTCGACCGGCACTGGCATCTGCAGCAGGCAGTCCAGACCGAACTCAGCCGCGTAGCGCCAGCCAGCACCCACATATTTGGCGCCAGCGGGTTTCTCCACCTGACGGCCGCAGCCGTTGTGGCCGCCGTCGCCTTTCTCGCGATCATGTTCGTGGCGGAAGCGGTTCTTGGGATTGTCGCCGGCAGCATCGGCCGGTTGCCGAACCACCTGCCGCTAATCGGACCGATGAACCGCCTTGCCGGTGCCGCCTTCGGCGCCCTCGAGAGCATGGCGGTGACTGCGGCAGTTCTCCTCCTGCTGGAGCCGCTGGCGCATTCCGGCACGCTGGGAAGTTTATCGCCCTATATCATCGACGCCAAATGGACGACCTGGCTCTGGCATCTCGGTCAGCACTTCGCCCCGATGCTGGAGAAGCTGCCATGAGCCGGCGGCCACCGCTCGAACTGCGCGTGGGCGACGTCGTGCGCACGCGCAAGCCGCATCCCTGCGGCAACGACACCTGGGAGATCACGCGTACAGGCGCCGATATCGGCATCCGCTGCACCAAGTGCGGTCGCCATGTCTTCGTGCCGCGGGTCAAGCTTGAGCAGAGGATCCGGGCATTTATCAGCAGAGGGCCTGAACCGCCCGCATAGCCACGTGCCGGACATTGCCGGCTCCAAGGTACTCTGATATACTTACCTGCGCTCCCCGCTCCGGCACACCGGAGCCTCGCCTTGCGTGCGCGCAGGCGTGTCCAAGGGGAGGAGGTGAAAAGAGTACATATGGCCAAGGAGTACGAAATGGCGCTCGTCCTTCGCCCCGAACTGGACGACGAGCACCAGGCGGCAGTGTTGACGCGCTACCGTCAAGTGATTGAACGCCACGGCGGCTCCGTCGAGGAGCCGAACGTTTGGGGCAAGCGCAGGCTTGCCTACGAGATCAAGGACCAGCAGGAAGGCATCTACGTCTTCGTCCCGTTCAGCGCCGAGTCTACGGCGAACGCCGAGCTCGACCGGCTGCTGCGAATCGACGAGAACGTGCTTCGGCACATGGTCGTGATCCGTCCCCGTCCGAACCCGCCCAAGCCGACCCCGATGCCCGAGGCTGGCCCCCGGGCTGAAGGCGTCCGCGGCGGGCCGGTCCCCGCCGGTGAGCGGCAGAGCCCGGGTCTGCCGGTGCGTCGCAGCGAGATCCAGGCGGCACAGGCCGTGCAGCCCGAGGAGGGCGAACCTGCGGAGGTCGCTGAAGAGCCCGAGGCTGCACCGTCCCCCGAAGAGCAGGCACCTGCCCAGGAATAGAGAGGAGGGCGGCCGATGCTGAACCGCGTGATCCTGATCGGCCGGCTTGTGCGCGATCCGGAAATGCGTTACACCCCGAGCGGAATCGCTTCCGTGCGGATGTCGATCGCGGTGCAGCGGCCGTTCGCCAATCAACAGGGCGAACGCGAGACCGATTTCATCGATCTGCGAGCGTGGCGCAAGCTGGCCGAGACCTGCGCGGCGCACCTCAAGAAGGGGCGCCTGATCGCGGTGGAAGGTCGCCTCGAGGTCCGCTCCTTCGATGGTCAGGATGGCCAGCGCAGGAGGGTCTACGAGGTAGTCGCGGACGATGTGCGGTTCCTCGACCGTCCCGGCAATACTGGCGGCCAAGGCGGCGGCGAAGTCGAGGGTGACCCGTACGCTGCCGAGCCGGACGACTTCGGCGAGGACGACGAACCGGTTCCGTTCTGATCTCAAAAGGAGATGACGCGATGCGCCGAGAGCGCGGACGCCGCTCGAAGCGGCGCGTCTGCAGCTTCTGCGTCGACAAGGTCGTCGAGGTGGACTACCGCGAGGCTCAGAAGCTCAGGCGATACATTACGGAGCGAGGCAAGATCCTGCCGCGGCGGATCAGCGGCAACTGCGCGCATCATCAGCGCCAGTTGACCGTGGCGATCAAGCGGGCGCGGAACATTGCGATCCTGCCGTTCACCATCGACTGACAACTGGAGAGGGAGGCGCTGCGGCGCCTCCCTCTGCGCACTAGGACTGGCGCGGGAGGATGGCAAACCCGCCATGACGAAGCAAAGGCCGGAGAGAGGATGACGTCCGTGTCACCGTTCGGCCAGAGCCAGACACTTGCCCGACATCTCAAGATCATGGATTGGCTCAAAGCGGAGCTCGTCGGTGGCGTCGCCGCACTGTTCAAGGCAGTGGCGCTGAGTTCCCAGGATGCCATGGTCGACGCGCTCGCGTCGATCGTACTGACCACCTACGTACTCGGGCGCAGGCTCGGCGTGCCCTTCGCGCAAATTGAGGCGCGCGTGGCGATGCGCGCCCGTGAACTCGCCCGTTCCGGGCATGAGGTGGAACGGGCCTACGGTGATTTGAGTGCGTTGGAACAACACTTCGAGCAGCATGGCAACGCCTGAGCGACAGGCCGCGTGGCGCCGGGTCGCGGCCTGGTTCGGCTGGGGGGCGCTCGCTGGCCTCGGATACTTCGTAATGCTGCCGCTGCTTCTCGGCGGCGCAGCGCTCCTGCCGATCGCGGTCGTCGCGTTCGAGGACGGCGCGCTCGAGTCCCTCATCGCTGCAGCGGTGGGTTTGCTCCTGGTCCTGCTTCTCGGCGGCGTCGTGAGCGTGCCGGCCGCACTGCTCTTTGTCGCGGCAGTCCTCCTGGGCGTCGAGATGCGTCGCGGCGCACCGGTGCTGCGGCAGGTCAGTCCCGCCTTCCTGCTATCTACCGCTGCTGTCGCGTGCTACTTTCTCTTGCCAACCCTCTTTGGTGGACAGCAGCTGCAGATTACGCCCCAGCAGGCGCACGCGCTCGGGCAGATGTTCGGCCTACCCTCAGGCGAGGTGCGTAGCATCACCGCCCAGGTGGGAGCGATGCTGCCGGCGGTGGCCCCGCTCTATGGCGGTTTCATGCTGTTCGAGGGCTTCTACTTCACGCGTTGGGCTCTCCTGGCGCGACACCAGAGCATCCCTGACGTGCGCCCCTTCGTACTCTGGTCGACTCCAGAATGGCTACCACCGCTCTACCTCGTCTTTTTTGCGGCGCAGCTCGGCTCCGGCCTTCTCCACCTAGCGGATTCCACGCAGCGCTGGATCGGCTTTGCAGTGCTCTGGAGCGAGGTGCCGCTGCTTGTCGTCGGTCTTGCCATCCTGAGCTTCTGGCTTGCCCGGCTCAGTATTCCGGCGGTGGTTCGCGTCGTCGTTCTCGGCATTCTTCTGCTGACGCCAGCGTTCGCTGAGGTCCTGATCTGGATCGGTATCCTCGACGTCTTCATCGACCTACGGCGTATCCGCGGCTCCATGAGTACCTGAGAAGGCAGGAGGTGTAACCGTCGCTCCAAGACGACGGGACAGCATGCAGGTGATCTTGCGCGAAGACGTGAAGGGCGTTGGCAAACGCGGAGAGATCGTGAAGGTTGCGGATGGCTATGCCCGCAATTTCCTGTTTCCGCGTGGTCTGGCGGAGGATCTCTCCGAAGGGCGCATGAAGCAGGCGCAGGCGGAGCAGCGCAAGGCGCAAGGCCGACAGGATCGGCTTTTGCAGGAGGCGAAGGCGCTGGGTGAGCGCATCTCTGCCTTGCAGGTGGAAGTGAAGCTCAAGGTGGGGGAGAACGGCAAGCCGTTCGGTGCCGTGACCGCACAGGCTATCGCCACATCCCTTGCAGCCCATGGAATCGATGTGGACAAGCGCCGCATCGAGCTCTCCGCTCCGATCCGCCAGCTTGGGGAGTACGTCGTCGAGGTGCGACCGCATGCCAAGGTGACAGCACACCTGCGCGTCGCCGTCGTGCGGGAGTAGACCTTGGCAACGCCTGAGGCCATTCTGGGCCGCACGCCACCCCAGAGCATCGAGGCAGAACGCGGCGTGCTCGGCTCGATGCTGATCGAGACGGAGGCCATTGCGCAGGCGCTGACCGTCCTGCAGCCGGAGGACTTCTACCGCGAAGCGAACCGCGCCATCTATGAAGCGATGCTCGCGCTGTTCGAGCGGTCCGAACCCATTGACCTCGTCACCCTTTCCGAAGAACTGCGCAAGACGGGCAGGCTGGATGCGGCAGGTGGCATCGCATATCTCACATCGCTGGCTGACGGCGTCGCGACCGCAGCGCACGTCGAGCGTTATGCGCAGATGGTGCGCGACCGGTCCCTGGCCCGTCAGGTCATCCGGGCCGGCACCGAGATCGTCGCCCGCGGCTTTGACCCACAGCTTCCGGCCGATGAGCTGTTGGACGAGGCCGAGGCGAAGATCTTTCAGATCGCCCAGAACCGCAGCACGCGCAGCTATGCGCCGCTCAAGGATGTGCTGCTCGAGACGATCGGCAAGATGAACACGATCTACCGTGAAGGCGGCGGCGTCACAGGTGTGCGCACCGGCTTTCCGCGCCTCGATGAGCTGACGGCCGGCCTGCAGCCTGCCGATCTGATCATCGTCGCGGCACGCCCTTCGATGGGCAAGACCGCGTTTGCCCTCAACCTTGCCCGCAATGCGGCGGTGGAGGGCGTGCCGGTCGCCGTCTTCTCGCTCGAGATGGCGCGCGAGCAGCTGGCACTTCGCCTGGTTTGCTCCGAGGGATTCATCAATCAGAACAATCTGCGTACAGGCCGCATGAGCGACGCCGAATGGAAGAACTTCGCGCTCGCCGTCGACCGGCTCTCAAGCGCCCCCATCTTCATCGACGACACACCATCCCTGACCGCTCTCGACCTGCGGGCCAGGGCACGTCGGCTCAAGGCGGAACACCATCTCGGACTCATCCTGATCGACTATCTCCAGCTGATGGAGGCCAGGACGCGCACTGAGAACCGCCAGCAGGAGATCTCGGCGATCTCGCGTTCGCTGAAGGCCCTGGCGCGCGAGCTCAGCGTGCCTGTGGTGGCGCTCTCGCAGCTCTCGCGCGCGGTCGAGTCCCGACAGGACAAGCAGCCCATGCTCTCGGACCTCAGGGAGTCCGGTGCCATCGAACAGGACGCTGACGTGGTCGCCTTCATCTATCGCGATGACTACTACAATCAGGAGCTGCCACCGGAGCAGCAGAACATCGCGCAGATCAACATCGCCAAACAGCGCAACGGGCCGGTGGGCAAGGTGTACCTCCATTTCCAGAAGGAATATGGCCGGTTCGACCTGCGCGAAGTAGAGGAACCGCGCTAGAACGGTATCGTGCGCCGAGCAGCGAGCGCCAAGAGCCCTTTGACACCGGTCAAGGGGCTCTGCTATCCTTGCGGCGGCCCGTGAGGCCGAGTCGAGGAGGCGGTAGAGTGCCAGCCATCGCGGTGGTCGGCGCCCAGTTCGGCGACGAGGGCAAAGGGAAGGTCAGCCACTACCTCGCTCAGCAGGCGCACATGGTGGTGCGCACCCAGGGAGGCAACAACGCTGGCCACACGGTCGTGGTGGGCGGCAAGATCTTCCGCGTGCACATCGTACCCTCGGGCGTCCTGTACCCGGAATGCAGGAGCGTCATCGGCAATGGCGTGGTGGTGGACCCCGAAGTGCTCCTGCAGGAGATCGAATACCTGCAATCCGAAGGGATCGACACGAGCCGGCTCATCCTCTCGGACCGCGCGCACCTCATCATGCCATACCACAGGATGCTCGACGGCCTTGACGAGGACCGCCGGGGGCTTCGCCGCATCGGCACCACGCGCCGCGGCATCGGCCCCGCATACATGGACAAGAATGCCCGCCTCGGCATCCGTGTCGCCGACCTCCTCGACCCAGAGGGACTTCACGAGATGATCGAGGAGAACGTCGCCCTCAAGAACGACCTCTTGCAGAAGGTCTACGGACAGGAACCGCTGTCGGCCGAGGCCATCTATGAAGACTACATCGGCTACGCCGAGCGACTGAAGCCGTATGTCGCCGACACGGCGCGCATAGTCAACGATGCCATCGACGCCGGTGAAAGGGTGCTGTTCGAAGGCGCGCAGGGTTCTCTCCTGGACGTCGACCACGGCACCTACCCCTATGTGACGTCGTCGCATCCCATTGCAGGCGGAGTGACCATCGGCTCGGGAGTCGGACCCACCAAGATCGACAAGGTCCTGGGCGTGCTCAAGGCCTACACCTCAAGGGTCGGCGACGGACCGTTCCCTACGGAGCTACTGAACGAACAGGGCGACGCGATCCGCGAGCGCGGCAAGGAGTATGGTACGACGACCGGCAGACCACGCCGCATTGGTTGGGTGGACGGCGTACTGCTGGGCTATGCTGCGCGCATCAACGGCCTTACGCACCTCGCAATCAATTCGGTGGACGTTCTCGCCGGGTTCGACACGATCAAGATCGCCGTCGGCTATGAGCTCGATGGCCGACGTATCGAGGATCCGCCGGCGACCCTGCGGGACTTCGCCCGTTGTAAGCCGATCTATGAAGAGATGGAAGGCTGGGGCGAACTCGGTACACCGGCCCACCGGAACGAAATTCCTCATGCGCTCGAGCTCTATGTACAGCGCATCGAGCAGATTACCCACGCCAAGGCGGCCGTGATCTCCGTCGGACGCGACCAGGGTGAGACCATTTACGTCGAGGAAATGTTCGCCTGACACTTAGTTAGGCCTACCTAAATACGAGCGGCACACGTTAATGCGCGTGTGCCGCTCATATTTTAGTCTGTCCTAATCAATCGCTTTCGTAATAAAGTAGCAATGCGATAGCGTCCATCATAGTTAATTAGGTAAGACTAAGTTGTAGACTGGGATGAGGATATGATGAATTTGGTCCAGTTAACTTTTGCAACGACCAGAGAGGCGCTGATTAGCGTAGCGCTTCCCGTGGTTATATTATTGTTTGTCGTCGCATATATAGAAGATGCCGGATACTTAAACTTTGAGCACCTATTTGCCAAGGCGCGTGGGTTGCAGCCCGCGCTCGGGGCACTCGCATCCGCAATCCCGGGCTGTGCCGGCAGCATCACCATGACCCGCCTTTATGGCGTCGGGGCTGTGACTGCTGGTACCTTGTACGCCGCGCACGTCGCGACGCTGGGGGATGCGGCCTTCGTGCTTTGGAGCGCGAAGCCTCTCGACACGCTTGGTCTGACACTCATCGTGACCGCAATTGGCGCCGCCTTCGGCTACCTCGTGCAGAATAGCTCCGCGACCCGGTTCTTGCGTCTGAACGATGCGAGCTATAGCTGTCCTATGCCCAACCGTTTGCCGATGTGGGCGGCGATCGCCTGGCCGTCGCTTCTGCTCCTTGCGCTTGTGGCGGCGGTGCTTCTCCCTGGGAAGATAGCTCTGTCCGGCGGCATCGGGCTCGTACTCGCGATCCTAGGCATCGTCATGCTGAGATTGCCGGCCGCACAACTGGGGAAGAGGATTGCAGCCCAGGCGCTGCAATCCTCGGTCCGGGACGCGGCGGAAATCATCATCTGGGTGGTGGCGGCCGACGTCTTCTTTCAGCTTGGGAATGCCCTCTCGGGAGGCATCCTCATACAGATGCTGCACGGAGACGTGTTCATCGATGTACTGTTGGCGGCGGCGGTGGGTCTGATCCCGGGCTGCGGTCCTCAGATCGTGATTGCGACGCTTTTCGTGAGCGGCGACCTGCCGTTCGCGGCGCTGCTTGCCAATACGCTCAGCCAGCACGGCGATGCGATCTTTCCGCTCCTCAAGGCGCAGCGCAAGCTCGCGACATATCTCACGCTCGTCGGTGGCGTGGTAGGCATCGTTGCGGGACTCATCTGGGCCGGTATCGCCTGATTCCGCTTGCCGAGGTGTGGGGTGGACCAGTATAATGGCCTGTGCGCGGGAGTAGTTCAGCGGTAGAATATCGGCTTCCCAAGCCGAGGGTCGCGGGTTCGAATCCCGTCTCCCGCTCCAGTTTTGCTGGTGTAGCTCAGTTGGTAGAGCAGCGCACTCGTAATGCGCAGGTCGGCGGTTCGAGTCCGCCCACCAGCTCCAGTCGTACCAAGGGTTTCAGGGTTCGGGGCGAGTGGCCGGGACCGCACAAGTGGCCGAAAAATGGCCGAACCCTCCAAAGTGGCCCGCGAAGTGGCCGATGTAGAACGGGGACCGCGCGTAGTGCACGGTCCCCGTTCTATGTCGGTCTCTGCCGAGCTCTCAGGACTGGAACAGGCGATCGAGACGGTCGGCTGCCTGACGCTGCGCGCCGGGCATGAGGTGCGAGTAGGTCTGCAGCGTGATCCGCACGTCGGCATGACCGAGGCGCTCCTGCACCACCTTGATGTTCTCCCCCTGGTCCAAGAGCAGGCTAGCGTGGGTGTGCCGGGCGTCGTGCAGGCGGCGCGGCGGAAGGCCAGCGCGCTCGAGGAGGGGCAGCCATACGCGCTGGTAGACATTCCCCTCGTCGAGCGGCGTGCCAATCTCGGTGGTGAAGACGAAGCCGCCGTCCTGCCAGGCAGGGCCTGCCTGCAGCCTCTCCGCGTTCTGACGAGCGCGATGCGCCTTGAGCGCGGAGACCGCGAACCGGGGCAGATCGATGCGCCGGAGTGAACTGGCCGACTTCGGCTGCTTGAGCACGAGCCCCTGGCCCTTCACCCGCTGGAGGGAGGCCGAAATCGTAATCAACGCGCCTGTAAGGTCGACGTCGTCCCAACGCAGGCCGAGGAGCTCGCCGGCGCGGGCACCCGTCGCCACCGCGAGCACGACAAGTGCATGCAGACGGTGTTCCTGGGCCACCGCGAACAGCCGCTCCAGTTCTGCGGGGGTGAACGGCTGCACGCTGCCTGCCTGCGCCTGCGCCTGCGGCAGGCGGATGGACTCCAGCGGGTTCCTCGTCAGCAGGCCGTCCTCGACGGCGAGATCGAACGCCTGATGCAGGACCGCCCGGACGTGGCGCAGGCTGCCGACCGAGAGCCCCTCGCCCGTCCTGGCGTTGCCCGACTGGCGCAGCCGCTCGAAGAAGTCCCTGACGTCCGATGGGCGCACGGCGGAGAGGCGTACCGCACCAAGCGACGGCAGAATGTGGACCTTGATCACGCTGGCGGCACGCTCTTGGCCGCGCGGGGCCAGTCCGCCCGCATGAAGCGAGTACCAGCGTTGCACGTATTCACCAACCGTAATCCGGCCCGCGTCCGCCCACTCGCCGCGCTGGACGGCGCTGATCGTCGTCGCGAGCCAGCGTTCGGCGTCGCCCTTACGGGCGAAGTTCTTCGCCTTACGCCGCCGCTCGCCAGTCCCCGGATCGACGCCGGTATCGACCCTGGCTTGATAGGCGACCGAGCCGTCCTTAAGCTTGATCTTCTCGACGCGACCCTTCACCTCTGATCACTCCTTCCTCGAGGCTTGTACGACGTGCGCCACTCCTCGAACGGCAGTGCGGCTTCCCCGCGCAGTTGGCGGTAGCGGTCATAGGCACGCTTCACGCGCAGGGCGTCCGCATCTCCGAACGCCGGGGCCGAGTGAAGGTGGCAGAAGTCGTGCAGCCTCGTCTCGGCAAGGAACGCGCGGTTGCAGCCCAACTGCGCGCAGCGGCGCAGCGTGGCGCCGGAGACGATGGCCTCCAGCAGCTCAAGCTGCACGACGGCGAGCAGCGAGTCCGTGACCTTCAGCCAAGTTGGCACCATCTCCCTGCCGAGGGCCTTGAACGCCTGGGAGAAGTTGCGCGCTGGCAGCTTCCTGCCGTACTCGCTACGCGACTTGAAGCTCGGCATCCAGGCAACGCGGCTCGCAGCCGCATCGGCGAAGGGAGGAAGACGAAGCGACCAGAGCCGCTCACTCGGCGTTGCCGACATGGGCCAGGAAGAGATGACTAGCTGCGCCTCTTCTACAGACGGGCTCCAGGTCGCGTTCTGCTGCAGATCGCCGAGGTCGGCTGCATCGACGAGGCAGAGCACGGCCCAGATTGCCGCATCCTTCAAGTCTTCGCTTACGGTCGCCGTGTCTGCGTGGGGAGACGGCGCCAAATGCCACAGTAGCTGGCGCGGCAGGCGCGGCAAGTCGATGTCTCCCTGTCCGTCGAGCCATGGAAACGGCGACGCACCCCTTGCAGCCTGCTCTTCGGGCAGAGGCCAGGGCTGGCCCCAGGCGGCTGCCCAGGCGGGCAGCTCGCCGCGCTCGAAGGCGTTGACGAGCCCGGCCAAGGCGGGCTCCGCAGGCTTTCGCTCCGGTCGCACCTGCTCCATGCGCCACCCGATCCGTGTGAACTCGGCGGCCACCTGCGGCCCATGGTGGACGCTCACTCTCACGCCCGGACCGTCAGTGACCGTGTAGATCGTCTTATCGCCTCGTTTGTCTGCGGTCACGAAGCCACCTCCCGCGCTCCAACGGGGCGCACCACCGCATCTCGCATTCGAGGCTAGCATATGGCGAGACATCGCACAAGAGCGTAGGCTTGAGGCAGGAGGTGGTGAGGGATGGGTCAGTCTCGTGAGCTGTATCAGCGGCCCACCGGTCGGCTGCTCCGGCCAAAGGACGTCGCGCATGCGCTCGGCATCGGTCTGAGCTCGGCTCGAGACTTCTGGCGGGACCCGAGGTTCCCAGGGTTCAAGGTCGGCTCGGACTTTGTTGTCGTCCCCGAGGCGCTCGAGAAGTGGCTTGAGGGGGCGCAGGGCGCGGAGGTGCGGACGAAGGCGCAGGATCGCCCGAAGCCGCGTAAAGGGAACAAGCAGGAGGCCCCTCGAGGCGAGCGGAAGGGCCGTAACTCGCGGGAGAACGGGGGGCGGACGGCGTGAAGCCGTCCGCCCTTGTCGGACGAACGGCTCCAGCCTCGTACGCGGAGTTTATCATAGATCGCGAGATCGCAGGGAACGCGTGTTCGGCAGATTATCTTGAACTCAGTCCCGAAGGGACTGTGGCCAATCTATGGGGGTCGGCGTTACCTGGCGATACATCGCTCGCTCTCGCGCGCTGTCCCAACAATCATGTGTGGGGAGAGATCGCGAAGAGGCCGAGGCCCGCAGACGCTTTGCAGCGGCGCCAGGCTGAGAGGCGGGCCTACCTCAAGGGGCTGCCGCCGCGCATCGCGCATGGCCCGCTCATGTGCGGCACGAGCGCGATGCTCGGGCGATGCGGCGCGGGGCACTACTACGATTTGGTACTTCGGTGCTATGCGGAAATCTGCCCGGACTGCGGGCGCAAAGACAGCGATGCGCACCTGCGCCGTCTCGCGCGCTGGCTGCCAAAACTGCGGCAGATGCGAGCGGTGCGGTACTGGGTAATCACCTGGCCGCCAGACATGCTGGGCGAGCTCAGGACACGTAGGGCACTCGCGGAGGCAGGTAAGCGGGCGGCGCACGCCATGAAGCGGCTGGGCTACCTGCGCGGCTTGCGACGGTGGCACTTCTTTGGCGAGACGCCCGGATGGAGGCCCCACCTCAATGTACTCGTCGACGGGAAGTACCTCGAGCGGCCCAGGCTCGAGGTCGAGAAGGCGTTCCTGAGAGAGGCGCTGGGACTACCCGCCAACGGCGTGATTCACGAACGCTACGTCGGGGCGAACAACCCGCGCCGGGCGGTCAAGATCGTCCATCGGGGCAGGTACATCCAACGGGCAACATTCACGGACTGGCATCGGGACCCGGAGATGGCCGTCGAGCTCTTCGGCTTTCGCAACGTCGCGTGGTGGGGCAAGGGGCGCTGGGACGGTCCGCCCGCGTGGGAGATCCCCCCTCGCTATGCCTGGCTCGCGCGTCTCGCCGCGCTGGAGGATGGGCACTGCCCCGACTGCGGCGAGCCCCTGACCTGGACGGGGCCACACAGCCTCGTCTCACTTGGACTCTCGCCGGAGGCGGTCGTGCAACATGCCGAGCGCGGCGGCATTGTCCGGCTGCATGAGCTTGAGCGAGCTGCCGCTGCCATCTGACGCCTTACCGGAATGCCGCCAGGATGCGCACCGCCAGGCGCAGTTGCTCGGGCTCGAGGCCGCCGAGTAGGGCTTGAGCCTGCGCGCGCAACTGCTCGAGCTCGCTGTCGCCTGGGACGGGTGCAACCAACGCGGCCAAGGGGACCCCGAGCGCCCGCGCGATGGCATCCGCAAGCGGCAGGCTCGGCGTGGCACCGTGCTCCAGGCGCCCGATATGCACACCGCTCGTGCCGGACAGCTCCGCCAGCCGCTCCTGGCTGTACCCCCGTGCCAGACGCAGCTCCCGGATGCGTCGACCGACCTGCTTGGTGTCCATCTTCAACCCCCACGGTTAGGATGGACGCTGCGTATGGGAGCAGGAACAACGCAGAAGTTGGGGAACACAACGGATAGGTAGGTGGAGACAGCATGCGACGTGGTGACGACGTGCGGACGCCGCTCGGGGATGGTCGCTTTTGGGGCTACGCCGCACCTGCGGCGGCGGTGGTCGAGATGGATTACGCGTACTTGGTCCGCTTTTCGCGCGAAAAGGTATGGCCCGCCGCCGCGCGGGGCCCGGCGAACGCAATGCGGGCAGCCTGCCGCCGTAACCTCTTCGGGCGGGCGCACACGATACCGCCAGGGGAGGTCGAGGGCGTGTCCGGGAATGGGAATGACAGCGGGAATGGGCATGGGAATGGCTCTGGGAATGTCGGTGCGGCGAACCAGGTCCTCGCGTTGTGCGTTATGCTTGCCGTCGTGGCACCCTACCTACCGGACGAGCTGTTGACCGAACTGATGCGAGGGGTGGGCGGCCCGAGCGTCTTCGCCAAGTCGCTGATCTCGTTGGAGTTCGAGATGGAGGACGACGCCGAACGACGTCTTCTTCTACAGGCGGTTCGGGATGCGCTGGCGCGCGTTCGCGCCCATGTTGCGAAAGAGGCGCGGGGAGACGAAGGCACTGCACACTCCGGCGACTTGGCCGAGGCGCAGCTCCACCTGGGCAGGGCGCCGAGAGGGCAGGCGCGGACACCGTGACCACGATAACCAAAATCTCAGGGCAGCCTCGGACGGTGGGCCGGTCGAGGCTGGCGCACTCGGAGCGAGAAGACGCATGGCGCGCGCTCGCCATTCTCGGCGCTCTGTTGCCGGGACCTTTGTCCCCCGAAGCCGCCCGTCGCCTCATCCTGCAGCTTGGAGGCGGCGAGGCGTTCGCCCGTGCGTCGCGCCTCGCAGAGGTCTACCTACCCGACGACGGCGCGGAACTGCGAATCGAGATACGGGCGCTGCGCCGTTCCCTCGACCTTGCGTAGACGCCAGGGATGCCCCCCTCCCCTGGGTAGGTAACAGGGCACCTGGGCGGCGCAGCATCAGACGGCCTCAAACGCACCTGAGGTACGCCCGTCGCGGCGGCTATACGCGCGGATGGGCGCCGCGATGGACGCCGCGACATCCGCTGCGCCCTGTGCCCCGACACCTCAGCGCAGCGTGGTACGATGGTCGAGGGGATGGCCATGAAGCACCGCTCACCGAGCAAGATCCGATACGATCAGCGCCACCCGCGCTTCGGCGCACGGCTGCCGCTCGCGCAGGCGGCGCAGTTGGGCGAGCACCTGCAGGCCGAGGGCTTGAGCTTCAGCCGCTGGGTTGCCGGGCGGCTGGAGGCCGCGTCCGTCGACGAGCTGGCCTCCTACCGGCGCGGCCTCGAGCGCGGACGGGCCGAGGGGCTGGACGCGGGGCTCTACGGCGCGCAGGAGCTCATCGCGGTCGGCCTGGGCAGCGCGCTCGCTGGCCTCGTCGAGGAACTCGACGCTGAGGCCCGCCGGTCGGCCCAGGAACTGCTCACGACCTACTACGACTGGGCCAACGTCTCGCCTGAGGCCACGAGGACGCCCCGGGAGCCAAAGCAGGCAGTCAGACGCGCGAGGGGGCTACAGGATGGACGAGAAGCCCGCTAAGAGCCTAGGAGGCATTCTGACCCGCTACCAGGATCGCGTCACGGCCAAGATCCTGGCGGAAGGCCGTACCCCCGAAGACGAGGAGCGGATCACGCGCGAGAACGTCAGGGCGCACCGCGAGCGCGCCCGCCAGCTCGCAAGGCTTGCGAAGCTGCCGGACCCATTTCCCAACGGCGTGGACGACGAGGACGGAGCCTGACACCTGGGAGGTGATCGCTTGGCGAAGCGACAGGGCGGGCGACGCCCGCACGGCAGGGTGCACGGCAACGACCGGGCCGAGGCCGAGCGCGCTGCGCTCGCGCGCAACGTCTGCCCGGACTGCGGCGGGCACAT
The DNA here is from genome assembly GCA_021786135.1 of Bacillota bacterium. Taxonomy (GTDB): domain Bacteria; phylum Bacillota; class Sulfobacillia; order JAJZYS01; family JAJYTV01; genus JAJZQO01. The sequence continues at coordinate 665 of JAJYNV010000439.1, read as the reverse complement.
CACCTGGCACCTGACCCGCGTCGAGGCGCTGCACCTGACCGAGGAGCAGCAGCATACCCTCAGCAGGCAGGGCTACGTCCGGCTCGACCGTCCGGCTGCGGGCAAGCGTGAAGCCTGAGGCGCCGTCTGCGGAGTCGCTGCCGTTTGCCTAGCGCGGCGCGTAGCTGCGGTGCGACACTCGCGGCAGGAGGGATGCCGGATGCAGAAGCTGTTCTCCTGCGACCTGCTGCTTGACGACCAGACGGGCCGCATCCATGCGGAGTGCTCGACGGCCTATGCCGCCCACGTCGCCCGCGTCCTGGAGACGCTGACCGGCCACGTCATGGCCGCCGAGGCCGCGCCGCCAGCGACCGAGCTCGAGGTGATCGCCGAGGCCCCAGGTCCCTCCTGAAGCGGGGCCTCAAGGGGGAGTCGCCAGCGTGCGGCTCCTCCTGTTCTTTGCGGCGGCCCCCCCTTGACCGACATGCCAGCACCGGCTCGGAGGTATACCCCTACCCCTATCTGGTCGGGGACCTTTCCAAACCTCGCAGCCCTTGGCACGACCGCTCGCCGAGTGGCCGAAAAATGGCCGAACGAGATCAAACGAGGTGCTTTTGGGTAATCCGAGGTGTGACGGGGGGATTCGCGAAACCCGCTCTGGAGGCGGGTTTGCGGGACGAGGTGAC
>JAJYNV010000412.1 GCA_021786135.1 Bacillota bacterium | reverse complement strand
CCTGCTTCAGGGCCTTCATCAGTACCTCGTAGCGGGCCTTGTCCACCTGCGACACAGCGTAGAGGACGATGAAGAAAACCATGAGGAGCGTGATCATGTCGGAGTAGGTGAGGAGCCAGCGCAGCATGCCGGCGCCTTCGCCACCACCGCCCGCCTCGCTCTTTCGCCTGCGGCTCATCGGCCGACAACCTGCTGCAGTTCAGGCTGCTCCTCCCCCTCCCCGCCCGCGTCCGCCTTCTTACCCCGGCCGGCCTTGCCCGGCATGCGAAAGACCGCCAGCTGCTCCGAGATGAGGCGCGGGTTGTGGCCGGCGGCGATCGCGATGCAGCCTTCGATGATCATCTCCCGCGCCTGGACCTCGTGTTTGAGGTTGGCCTTGACACGGTTGGCGAGAGGCAGCCAGAAGAGGTTCGCCGTCGAGATGCCCCAGAGAGTCGCGGTGAACGCCGTGGCGATCGAGGGTGCGAGCTTCTGCACGTCGGAGAGGTTCGAGAGCACCGAGATGAGGCCGACAACGGTGCCGATGATGCCGAGCGTGGGCGCAAAGCCGCCCGCCGTCTCGAAAAATGTCGCACCAGCGAGCTCCCGCTCTTCGTAGATCGAGATCTCCTGCTCCATCATCAGGCGGATGCGGTCTTCATCCGCGCCATCGACGATCAGCTGGACGCCGCGCTGCAGAAACTCGGGCACGGGCCTGCGGCCCAGCTCGTCTTCGAGACGGAGGAGCCCTTCGCGCCGCGCCACCTCCGCAAGGGCGGCGATGTCATCGATCGTCTGGTCGACAGGCGTTCCCTTGGGGCGCAACACCTTGCCGAGGAACTTGGGCACACCCTTCAGGTCCACCATCGGCGTACTCATGGTGGTCGCGCCCAGGGTGCCGCCGAGCACCAGGATCATGGCGGAAATGTTGATCAGGCCGACGATCGTCCCGCCGTCGAGAACATCGGCGAGCACCACGGCCACAACCGCGACCACGAATGCGATAGGTGTAATGAGATCCGTAAGCTCGCCCCCCCTCGGCGGAGATTGCGGCGTCTAGCCCATGGATGCGGCCCAGCTCAGCATCTGGCTGGCCTGTCCGAGGACCTTCGTGTCGAGCTGGAAGCTGCGCTCGAGCGTGATGAGTCCCGTCAGGCTCGCGGCCACGTCGGTGCCGGATGTGGCCAGAGCCCCAGGAATGAGGGTGGTGCCGGTCGGCAGGCCCCCCAGTTGGGCCGGCCCCGAGTTCGGACCCACAGCAAAGGCGTTCTGCCCGATCGGTAGAAGCCCGCTCGGGTTGGCAAATACTGCGATACCGAGTTGTCCGACGCTCTTTGCGCCAGCCATCACCTCTCCTGTGGAGGTGATGCGCACGCTGCCCGAAGACGCGCTGCCCACCGAGATGGGTTGCCCCTGCTGGGAAAGCACGAGTGCGCCAGACTGGCTCACAAGATTGCCCTGAGCGTCCACACCAAAGCTGCCGTCCCGCGTGTAGGCGGAACCGGCGGCAGTGCGGAGCACGAAGTACCCCTGCCCCTGCAAAGCTACGTCTGTACCGATACCGGTCGTCTCTAGAGATTGCCCGGCGTCGGTAACGTCACTTCCGACCAGCTGCACACCCGTGCCGAGGCTGATCGAAGGAGCGGCGCCAGCGACCTGTGGTACGGCGCTTGACGCCGTCTGGGTCGCGGCAGGCAGGCCGGCAAAGAGCGGAGTTGCCTGCGCGAACGCCGTCGTGTTGGCATTACTCAGGTCGTTGGCGTAGATAGATACCCCTTGCTCGGTGGCATTCAGGGCACTTGCGGCGATCGAGAGACCCAAATCCATCGGTTTCACCCCTGTATCGCCAAACGGGGGCCCGCCCCCAGATTTTCGCGGCGATCTTTGGTCATTCCTTCCGCATTGCGACACCATCCGACGATTCGACGGCCTCCGCGATCGTGCGCCAAGCCGGGTGGCCGGAATTCCTAGCGGGCGCCTGCCTGGGTTGCGAGGGCGAACTCTGTGGCGAGCTCCTCCGTCGCGAACGCGAGGTCAAGGTCGAGGACGCTTGCGAGCCGGTCGCCGAGCTGCAGGATCGCCGATACGGAGCGCACGGGCCCATCCACAACCGTCTCGGGCGGGGGTTCCATCTTGGCGAGCGGCACGTTGAGGACTTCGGTCACAAGGTCGACGATGAATCCCACCTGGCTGCCTCGGAGTTCCACGACAACCACCTGGGTCGCCGTCTCATGAGCATTGCCGAGCGAGAAGCGCCGGAGGAGGTCGACAACCGGGATGACACGTCCGCGCAGGTTCATGATGCCGATGACGTAGTCGGGCGCGCGCGGGATCACCGTCTCGCGTCCGCGCAGGACGATCTCCTGCACCTTCATGGCCTCGACACCGTAGATCTCACCCTGGAGTTCAAAGAGCACGAGCTGTACCTGACCGTCCTCCGCCATAGGCACTCCCCCTCCAACTCTTCCTACCGGCCAACTGTGCTAAATCCGGAAGTGCATGACGATGTCGCGCTGTACGCTGGCCGTATCGGCCAGCCGGCGCGCGGTAGCGGTGATCTCCTCCGCCGATGCCCCCATCTCTTCGCTGCTCGAGGATACCAGCTCGACGGCCGCGGCCGTCTCCGCCGAAACCGCGGCCACACCCTGCACGCGCTCCTGCACCGCCACGGCCTGCTCGGTCATCTGTTCCGTAGCCGCAAGGCTCTCCTCCGCCACGGCCGCGATGGCGTCCATCGCCTGCGAGGCACCTTCCGTGCTGGCGGCGACCTCCTCCGCGGCGGCGGAGATGTCCTGCGCATAGCCGTTGGTCTCGCGCATGGCCTCGAGGATGGCCTCGAGGGCATCGCCCGCCTTGCCGGCCATCTCGGTCCCCTGGCGAACGCGCTGGTTCGAGACCGCGATGTTGTCGACGGCTGTGCGGACATGCCCCTGGATCGTCTCGATGATCGCCGAGATCTGGTCGCTCGCTTCGCCCGAACTCTCGGCGAGCTTGCGTACCTCATCCGCTACGACCGCAAAGCCACGGCCGTGCTCGCCGGCCCTGGCCGCCTCGATCGCCGCGTTGAGCGCGAGAAGGTTCGTCTGGTCGGCGATCGACGAGATGACCTCGACGATGGCGCCGATCTGCTGCGACGATGCTCCGAGGGCTTCGACGGACGCCACCGCTTGGCGGGAAGCGGCGTCGATCTGAGCGATGCCTGCCACCGTCTGGCGCACGGACGCGCCGCCGGATTCCGCTTCGTGCAGGGCACGCGCGGCAGCCTGCGACACCTCCTGGGCGCTCCTCGCGACCTGCTCGATCGCCTTGGCCGACTGGCGCACCACCTCGGTGGCCCGCGCGATCTCCTCAGCCTGGCTCTTGGCGCCTTGCATCACCTGCTGGGCGGCAAGCTTGAGCTGGTCCATGTACCCTGCCGTCTCATCCGCGCGCTGCGATTGCTGGCCGGCTCCGGCCGCCACCTCCTGCATCGAAGCGGAGATCTGTGCCGTCGCACCCGCGACCTGCGCCGCGGTGGACGCCATCTGATCGCCTGCCGTCGATACCTCCTGCGCCGCCTGGCGGACGCGCCCGATCATCTGGCGCAGGTCTTCCACCATGCGGTTGAACGCCTTCGCGACGTCGCC
>JAJYNV010000316.1 GCA_021786135.1 Bacillota bacterium | reverse complement strand
CAGGCGCGCACGATCGTCCTTCGAGCCTTCCTCGAAGCGGAACACGAGCTTCTCCGTCACCGTCAGGCCCTCCCCAGGATCTCAAGGATGTAGTTCGCGGTCTCCTCGACGGCTCGCTGCGAGACGTCGATCACGGTGCAGCCGAGGCGCTTGTAGACCCTGTCCGCGTGCTCGAGCTCCTCGAGGATGCGGCCGAGGTCCGCGTAGCGGGATCCCGCGCCGAGGCCGAGGCTCCTCAGGCGCTCGGTGCGGATCTGCAGGAGATTCTCCGGGTTGATCGTCAGACCGATGATGCGCCGTGGCGGGATCTGGTAGAGCTCGTCCGGCAGGTCGGCCTCCGGAACGATGGGCACGTTGGCCACCTTGATCTGGCGGTGCGCCAGATACATCGAGGTCGGCGTCTTCGACGTGCGGGACACCCCGAGCAGCACGACGTCGGCGCGCAGGATGCCGGCCGGATCCTTGCCGTCGTCGTAGCGCACCGCGAACTCCACCGCCTCGACGCGCCGGAAGTACCGGGCGTCGAGCTGGTGCACGAGTCCGGGCGTGCGGCTGGGCGCCGCGGAAAGAGCCGCCTGCAGCCCGTCGAGCACCGGTCCCATCACGTCCGCGTACGGCAGCCCCGCAGCCTCGCAGTGCCGTACGATCGACGCCCGCAGTTCAGGCAGGATGATGGTGAACACGACGGCGCAGGGCATGCGCTGCAGGCCCTGCATGACCTGCAGGAACTCGCCTTCTGTCGTGACGTGCGGATAGCGCCGCACCTCGATCGGATGTCCCGGGAACTGGCTCGCGGCCGCCTGGGCCACCAGTTCCGCCGTCTCGCCGAGGGCGTCCGAGATCACCACGACCAGTGCCGCCTCGCCACCCGAGCCGCTATTCCCTGTCAGATCGGCCACCTCCTTCACTCGGCCGCGCTGAGCGCGGCGATCTCCGCCACCTGCGAGAGCGCCTTGTGCGCGCGGTGGAGCAGCGCCTGACGCCGCCCGCGCACCTCGGGGTCTTCAGCCATGACCATCACCGCGGCGAAGAAGCCGTCCAGAGGCTCGTAGAGTTCGGCCGCCCGCCTGAGGTAGCCGAGGTAGTCGCGCCGGGCGAGGAGAAGCCCGCCCTCCTCCTCGAGCGCCGACACGTCCCGCAGGAGGTCCCGTTCGGCGTCTTCGCAACCCTCGGTGCTGCCTGCCACGGCCAGATTCTTCGCCCTGCGCGCGGCCTGCACGAGCCGTGTCCATGTCTCTCCCTGGGCGGCCTGCTCCAGCGCCGCGATGCGCGGCATGACCTCCGACGGATACTCTATGCCGCTCGCCAGCACCGCCTGCACTATCCGCGCGTCGTGGCCGGCTTCCTGCGCGCGCGCCATGAGGCGCGCCGCGAGGAAGGGGCGCACCGCGTCCGGTGCGGCCGCGGCGTCTTGGCCGAGGAGATCCAGGTAGCCCTCGGCCGCAGCGGCGAGCGCCGTCGTCAGGCCAAGGTCGGGCAGAGTCTCCCAGAGTCTGAGGGCGCCGATCGCCGCCCGCCTCAGGCCGAATGGGTCCTGGGAGCCGGTCGGGGCCTTGCCGAGCGCGAGGAAGCCCACGAGCTGGTCGAGGCGATCCGCGAGCGCCAAGAGGCGCCCAGGGTCATCAGGCGGCAGTTCGTCGTCACCGCCGCGCGGGCGCACCCGCGCAGCGATCGCTGTCGCCACGGCGTCCTCTTCGCCGCCGATTCGCGCGTAGACGCCGCCCATCGTGCCCTCGAGCTCAGGCAGTTCGCGCACCAATGCCGTCAGGCGGTCGCAGAGCGATAGCTCTCCGGCGCGTTCGAGCACCGCAGCGAGTTCGTCCCGGCCGGCCGCACGTCCGAGCGCCGGCGCCAGCCGGCTGAGCCGCTCGGTGCGGTCATAGAGGCTGCCGAGGCGCGGCGCGTATGCGATGCCCTTGAGCTCCGGCCTGCAGGCGCTGAAGGACGCCTTCTGATCCTCCCGGTAGAAGAAGAGCGCATCCGCGAGACGCGCCGCGAGCACTGTCTCGTTGCCTCGCCGCACCACCGCCTCGTCGCCGCCGTTGCGCACGGCGCAGAAGCGCGCCGCAAGCCGCCCTTCGGGCGTGCGCAGCGGGAAGAAGCGCTGGTGGTGGACCATCGTCGCGACCAGCACTGGATCCGGCACGTCGAGATATTCGGGAGCGAAGTCGCCGAGGAAGGCCTGCGGCCATTCGCAGAGATCGGTCACCTCTTCGAGCAGGGCCTCGGACATCTCGGCGACCAGGCCTTCCGACGCCGCCGCGTCCCGCACCATGGCCTGCACCTGGCTGCGCCGCAGGCTCCGATCCGGCTCGACGAAACCCTTGCGCAGCACCTCGAGGTAGTCCCCGGCCGCCTGGACCTCCATGGGACCGGGCGCCAGGACGCGATGCGCGTAGGTGACGCGGCCGGCCGAGACCGGACCGATCGCGACGGGCAACACCTCTCCGTCCAGAAGGGCGAGGAGCCAGGCCAAGGGGCGCGGCAGGCGCGGGGCATCCTTGGCCCAGCGCATGGTGCGTGGGAAGTGCAGCACGCGCGTCACGTCCAGGACCGCCGCCGCCATGACCTCCTGCGCGGTCCGGCCGGGCACCTCGCGCCGTGCGTAGAGATAGGCGCCCTGCGGCGTCTACCGGCGCTCGAGCGCTTCGGGCGCCACTCCCTGGCCGCGGGCGAACCCGAGCGCCGCCTTGGTGAACGCGCCTTGCTGGTCGTACGCGGCCTGGATCGACGGTCCGCGCACTTCCTGGACACTGTCCTGCTGCCGGGCCCTCAGTCCCTCGATCACCGCGCAGAGCCGGCGCGGCGTCGCGTAAACCAGGGTGCGCGCTCCCGCCTCGATCAGGTCGGCCGCCTCGGCCGCGGTACGAAGACCCTGAGCGAACTCCGCGGCCGCCGGCGCGATCGTGCCCGAGGGAAGCTCGGGGAAGCCGAGCTCGACGATCAGCTCCATGCCGCAACCCTCCCTTGCAGGGGGAAGCCCTTCGCTTCGCGATCCTGGAGGTAGAGCTCCGCCGCGCGGCGCGCGCCGTCACGGATGCGCGCGATGTACTCGGTGCGCTGGGCCGGCGCGATCGCGCCGCGCGCCTCGAGGACGTTGAAGAGATGCGAGCAGTGCAGCACATGGTCGTAGGATGCGAAGTAGAGCCCCTCCGCGGCCGCGCGGCGGGCCTCCGCCTCGGCGCCCTGAAAGCTCTGCATGAGGTACCCGGTGTCGGCGTGCAGGAAGCTGTAGGCCGAATGCTCATACTCCTCGCGCCGCACGATGTCGCCATACTTGAGGCCCGGCACCACCTCGACGTCGAAGACGTTCTCGACGCCCTGGACGTACGCGGTGATCCGCTCGAGCCCGTAGGTGATCTCCACGGGCAGCACGTCGAGTTCGACGCCGCCCATCTGCTGGAAGTAGGTGAACTGGGTGATCTCCATGCCGTCCACCCAGACCTCCCAGCCGATGCCCCAAGCCCCCAGCGTCGGCGCCTCCCAGTTGTCCTCGACGAAGCGGACGTCGTGCACCTTGGCGTCGAGTCCGATCGCCGCGAGCGAGCCGAGGTAGAGGTCCTGCACATTCTCGGGGCACGGCTTCAGGAGCACCTGGTACTGGTGG
>JAJYNV010000198.1 GCA_021786135.1 Bacillota bacterium | reverse complement strand
ACCCTCCACGACCTCATCCTCTGGGGTACGCTCGGCGCCGCGTTCTTGAGCGGAATCGGCGGCATCTTCGATCACGCTGTCACCGATACGTTCCCGCTCTGGATTCAGATCGTCTCGTTCTTCTTCCTGGATGAAATCCTGATCTCGCTGACGATCGCGCTCTTCTTTCGCGCGGCCGACACGCGCAGGGTCTGGACCTGGACCGCGGCCTTCGCTGCGCTCAGTGCCTTCTTCGCCGCGGTCATGGGGCACATTGCCGGCTGGATCCTCGAGTTCGGCGATTGGCCGAAGGGCATCATCGGCGGCTACGCCACGCTCGCAGGTATGAAGTGGCAGGACTGGCTCGCGAATCTCATCGGCTCACATTCGCACGAAATGGTCACCGCCGTGATCGCGCTTGCAATCGCTACGACCATCGCCGCATATGGACTGGAGCGCAAGGGCAATCGGCTTACGCGCTTCGGACTGTGGCTGGTAGCGTTCGGCACCATCGCGATGACGTTCGTGTACGTTGTTGGTGGTTTCTCGCCGGCACAGCCTCCCATGCTGTTCGCCCATGGCCCGGGCGGAGTAAATGGTCTCGCGGGTGACGACGCCATCACCGGTGTCTTCGTGATGGGCGGCGGCTTGCTCGCTCTCATCGGCCTCGGACTGGAAGCACTGCCCGACGCCCTCCACCGCTGGGGTGCGGCTCTGGTCACAGCTATCCTCTTCACCACGGTAGTCGGGTTCGGCTACTACATCGAGTTCCACGAGAACATCTTTGGTGCCGGTGCCGCGGGCGCGCCGGGATCTATCGCAGATGCGGTGTTCACCTGGTTCCACCAGGACTTCGCGTTCTTCCTCCTGCCAGCCATCCTCACCGTTCTGCTGGCGCTGAAGTGGCTGTCCATCGATCAAGGTCTCAGGCGCAGTGCCACCTGGACGCTGCTCGGCGGAGCGTTCATCTCCTTCGTCGGTGGCATGCTCTTCATCTTCGTCAACCAGGCTAGCCACGGCATCTCGTTCGTTGTCACCACGGTCGGCTTCGTCGTGATCGTGATAGGCGCCCTGCTCGCCATCTGGTCGGTTGTCGGCCGTGGACAGGCGCAAACCGCTACGGTCGGCAAGGTCCAGCACTCGCACTGACCGACAGCGCCGTATCGAGGGGGCGGCGTTGCCGCCCCCTTTATGGTTGCGATCAACGGAAAGATTCGCCAGATCTAGTCCTTCTCGCCCATCAGACGATCGGCTGCGCGATGCAAGCTGTGAACCGGGAAGTGTACTGGACGTGGGCTTCACACCAGCGATGAGGCGGTTGCGGTCCAGGACGCACTCGGATCATCGCTTCGCTGCCCTTTTGGGAGGTCGAGTAGCATGACTTGTGCGCTTCCCATCCGGTTGCTGACCGTGGCCGACTCCAGCGTCCTGAGGATGGGGCTGCGGGAGATGCTTGCATCGGAAGACATCTCGATCGTGGCCGAGGCGTGCACTGTCGCGGATGCCATCGAGATGGCGCGACAAGAGCGCCCAGATGTGGCGGTCATAGATTTGCGCGATCCCAGCCAAATCGACCTGCGCACCTGTGGGGAATTCCATACGCAGGGTTACGGCTGCAGGGTGCTGATGCTGCTGGTGCCATCGGACGAGGAGACCATTCTTGACCTGATCTTGGATGGAGCGTCGGGCTACCTGTTCGAGAACGTTGGGGCAGAGGAGTTGCGCGACGCCGTCCGCGTGGTCCACCAAGGCGGATCTCCGGTAGATCCGCACATTGCCGCCGTGATCGCAAACAGGATGCGCCTTCACTCCTCAGGCAGCACGAGTCCGCTTGCGCCTTTGTCTGGCGACGAGTTGGAGATCGTGGCTCGCATCGTGCGGGGCGAGACAAACCACCAGATCGGCCGCATCTTGCATCTCCCGGATCAGACGGTCAAACACCGCGTTTCGGATATCCTCAAGAAGATCCATGCGAAAAACCGCGTTGCCGCTGCTGCCTGGTGGGTAAGGCACAATCGGGCCGACACCGCCCAGCGCGGGCAGTCGGGATTAAGCCAATAGGTCATGCAGAGGTCCTTGTCCGCACCGCGTTCGGGAACCCAGGCGCACCTCCCGGCGACCGGAGTCGTGGGAAGTGCGCCTGGGTCCATGAATCGTTCCTGCAGCGTTTGACGGGGTAACAATCAGGCTATGGTTGGGACCCTGTCCGGCTTCGATGCCACGGGTTGGGCCTTGCGCCAGGACCAGCCCGTGAGATGATACTTGCCATCCAGGCGGTAGCAATAGCCCGCCTGCGTCAGAGCGAGCAGGCCGAAGCCGCCGATGTACATGATGGCTGCTCCCACGTCTGTCGCTCCAGCACCGTATGGCCCGCCGAATCCCTCGGCAGTCGTCCAGATGAGTAGGGCCAGGGCGCCGCCGACCACCGCCATGTGCCATGTCCGGTCGTCCTCCAATGCCGAAAGCCGGCTCTTCAGCCGACTTCGGTTGAAATGGGGTTCTTTGGCTGCCGCACTGGACGGAATGCTGCTACTGGCTCACGACGAACTTGCCCTGCATGCCCGCCTGGGCATGCCCTGGGACGGTACACTGGTAGATGAAACTGCCTGCCGTCGCGGCTGTGAAGCTCAAGGTCGAGGAAGGCATTCCCGCCTTGTCCGCGGTGCCGAGCGCCGCACTTGCGGCGCCGGAGAACGCGGGGGAGCCGTCCACCACCGAGGAGACGACAAAGTCGTGCGGAGCGGCGGTGTCCTCGTTCAGCACCTGCACCGAGACCTTGGCGCCTCGCGGTACGACGATCGTCGGGTTGACGAGTCCCGCGATCTCGAAGCTGAGCTCAGGGCCGCCCGATGGAGCGGCGACCGCTGCGAACCGCACCTGCTGGCTATGGAAGGTGACCGTGTTGCTGGCGCGGTCCAGAGTGGCGCCCGACGGCACTTGCGTTGCTAAGCGGCGGGCCGTGGCCGCGTCAACCGTTCCAGTGGCGGCCTTGGCCGACGACCCGCTGTCTGCGAAGTAGCCGCCCATCATGCCGTAGTAGGGCGCGGAACCCTGGCCTGAACCTGCCTGCCCGAAGTACCCGCCCATCATGCCGTAGTACGGATAGCTGCCCTGGTTGCGCAAGCCAATGCCGAACAGCCGGTCCATCGCGCCCCAGAGCCCGCCCGTTGCGGCAGAGGAGTGGCTCCTGTAGAACTGCGACATCATGCCATACGGCGCATAGGTGCCCGGGGCGCCACTGGCGACGCCCGATGCGAACAGCAGACCGAGAGCACCCACGACCACCGCACCACCTGCGAGAAGACCCTTGCCGACGCGCATCGGAACTCTCCCCTTTCGGTCTACTTGGAGCCGAGGTCGCGCCGCATCTCCTCAAACTGCTCGCGGCTCAGCTCGCCTCTCGCGTAGCGCTCGCGCAAGATGTCGAGCGCCGTGTCCGTGGCCTGTCCAGGACGGGCAGGCGGCTGCCACCACGCCCTGAGGATCAGCACGATGCCCCCGATCACGAGGACCCAGAACACGATCATCATCAGCGGGCCAAGCCAGCCCCAAGCACCGCCCCAATAACCCCACATCATCTCTGTCCGCCACCTTTCCAGCGCCAGCCGTCACCCGTGTTGCGAGGGCCGCGGGCGCAGTT
>JAJYNV010000371.1 GCA_021786135.1 Bacillota bacterium | reverse complement strand
AGGAACGCCGGCTCGCCGGTGTCGACGCCGGGTGCGGCGAAGTCGAGATCGGTCGAGAACCGGCCAGCGTTGCCGGCCCGGAACTTGCGCAGGGACGTTCCTCCCGTGAGGACGACACCGAGATCGAAGATGCCTTCGCCGGAAAGGTACTGGAGGGCGTAGTCCTGGGCCACGTCGAGTAGCGCTGGCCCCGCCATGCCAGTGCGGCCCATGTAGTGCCGGGCTAGGTATCCCTGGGTGATCATCGAGCCGGCAGCAGCGCATCGTACAGCCGCCAGCGCTTGACCCACCGGCGTCGGTGCCCGCGGGGGCCAAGGAACGTCACCGGGAGCCGTTCGGGCAGCAAGGGGATGAGCGTTTCGACGATGTCCTGGCGCCGCGACCACTCAGCCAGGTAGCTCAGCCGGGCCAGAGCGGATGCGCTCTTGCCTCTCGCCTCGGTCAGGACGTCTGCAGGGGCCGTCGCGCGCATTGTGTCGGGCAGCTGGTCCCCCTCGCCATAGCAGCCGCAGCCACCATCGCCTGTCCGGCGAGCTGGTCCTGGTTCACGTCGGGAAGCGTGTCCAACTACGCCCTCACCGTCAACGGATGGCACCAGCTCCTGCGGACCGATCCGTGCCCCGAGCACGACCGTGAGCGATCCGGTCCGGGCCCGAGTAGTCGGAACGGCGGGCAGGCGGTCAGGTGATATCTCGGGACAGGGTGGTCCGCACCTCGGGATCGACGCCAGCACGGCAAGCGCTGCGACGAGGGCTACCGCGGCGGCGAATGGCACCTGCCCCGGTCCTTACGAGCCTGTGGGTGCCGAGATTGCCATCCGTGACCCTCTCGTTCCTTTACCGTGCGTTCTGCCGCGTCCTCCAGTTGATCCGGCTCATCGTGGCAGTGACACGGACCTCGCGATCGAGTACCTTGCGGGCCGTAGCGCCGGATCCTGCTGCCATCCTGCTGCCAAAAGGATCAAGGCCTGACCGCCATCTCCGGCGATCAGGCCTCTGACCTGCTGCTACTTGGTAGCGGGGCGGGATTTGAACCCGCGACCTCTGGGTTATGAGCCCCTTCCTTGTGTTCATATCAGACTTGCCTAGGCTCTAGGCTGCCAATATAGTTGCTGGTAGATGGCTGTTATCGATGACGTGAACTGTCAGCTGATGACCGATGATGACGCTGGATCCACGGTCAAACTACGGTCAAACGATCATGGGGAGCCGACAGAGTGGGGTACGTGCGCAAACGCGCGGGCCGCGGCGGCAAGCTGCGCTACACCGCCTACTACTGGGATATCAAGGGCCGGGAGCGCTCGGCTGGAACGTTTGGCAGCAAGAAGGACGCCGACAGGGCCTGGCGGCGGGCGGAGGCCAAGCTCGCCGAGGGGCGGATCGGGGACCCTGCCCGTGGCCGGATGACGTTCCAGCGATACGTAGAGGAGATCTGGCTGCCGAACCACGTGGTCGAACTGACCACCCGGCAGAGTTACGCGTATTCGATCTACAGGCACCTCATGCCTGAATTCGGGCCGATGCGGATGGTCGAGATCCTCCCTGAACACGTGCGCGCGTGGGTGGTGACGCTATCCGGCGACGGTGTCTCGCCGAAGACCATCCGCAACAACAAGGCCATCCTGAGCGCGATCTTTTCGACCGCGCTGAATGACCAGGTGACATTCCTGCACCCGTGCAAGGGTGTGAAGACACCAACCGTGCCTGTCAGACCGCGCACGATCATCACCCCTGGCCAGTTCGACGTGTTGTACCAGGCGCTGTCGGATGCCACCGCACGGCTGATGGCGGAAACCGCCATCGAGAGCGGCCTGCGCTGGGGCGAGCTGTCCGAGCTGCGAGTCCGGGACCTAGACCTGCTCGCCGGCATCCTGACGGTGAGCCGAGCAGTCATCGAGGTCAACCCCAAGTTTCACCCTGATGGCGGGCGCTTCCTTGCCAAGGAGTACCCCAAGGATAAGGAGTACCGTCGGCTCAAGCTCAGCACGCAGATTGTCCGCAAGCTCGGTGCTCACGTCACCGATCGTGGCCTGGGCCGCGACGATCTTCTGTTTTCCGTCCCAACCGATAGCACCGCGGCCACATCGTCGGCTACCGCATCAGTTCACGGAGCCCTCGGGCTAACCGAACCGAACGACAAGGGACGCCGGTACCGGCACGGCAGCCTGAGCGGATACGCCGCTGGGAAATGCCGCTGCGAGAGCTGCAGGGGTGCCTACGCGGCCTACCGGGCACGACGGCGGGCGGCAGGCAAGGACGATCCTCGCCGCAGCCGATCCCGTGAAACCGACGGGCACATCCCCGCGGACTGGTTCCGACGCCAGGTCTGGGAGCCTGCCGTAAAAGCAGCCGGCCTGGGTATCCGATTTCGCATTCATGACCTTCGCCACGCACATGCCTCTTGGCTACTCGCCGGTGGCGCCGACCTGCAAGTGGTCAAGGAACGGCTTGGTCACGGAAGTATTGCCACCACCGAGAAGTACCTGCACACCCTCCCCGAAGCCGACGAAACGGCCCTGGATGCGCTGTCCCGGATCCGCGGCCGCGTCACCGAGAACGCCGTCCAGCATCGGCAGAGGGACACTGGGAGCATGAGTGCCATGGGATACGCCGCAGTTCGGCCGTACACGGTTCCTGACACCCTCGAGGAACTCACCGGTCCGACCGGCGGGGTGGTAAAACTGCCCGGTCATTTGGACTGGGGGCCCCGCCGGCTGTACAACCTGGACGACTTCAGCGACTTGCGGCTGCTATACATGCGGGTCATCAGGGAGAGCATGCACGTGGAGGATCTGCGCCAGTTCCTCAACGCCCAGGTTCTGACGCGAGTATGGCCGCAACTCGTCTTGCCGACGCGCGTACGTGCGCTCTGGCAGGATCGATTCTCGAGCCTTGACCAAGCAGCGTAAGTGGACGCCTTTCACGAGCGCCTAGCGCACATCGCGCTGGAGGCTGCGTCAAATCTCGGGTTCGCGCTGGCCGGTGGCTACGCCGTCCAGGCGCATGGCTTTCTTACCCGCCCGAGCGAGGACGTCGACCTGTTCACCTCGGCGGAGCGCACAGACTTCCGCGACGGAGTTACCACGATTAAGTTCGCGTACGAGAAGAACGGATTCACGGTCCGCATCGACGTCTGCAGCGATCATTTCGCCCGGCTCTGGGCGACCGACACGCACTCCGGCGAGTCAGGCAAGGTCGAGCTCGCCGCCGACATCCGCAGCAGAGCGCCAGTCACCATGAGCATCGGACCAGTCGTGCACGTGGACGACGTCGCAGGCGGCAAGATGGAAGCACTCTTCACCCGCGCCGAGGCACGGGACTTCATCGACATTGACGCAATGGTCACCAGCGGCAGATTCACCCGGAGCAGGCTTCAGGAACTCGCCGCCAGCAGGGACGCAGGCTTCGATCTTCGAGTTCTCGCCGACATGCTCGCTGTCATCGACATCTATCCGGACGCCGAGTTCTCGGCCTACGGCCTGGGAGCCGAGCAGATCCAGCAGATGCGACAGCGCTTCGCCGAATGGCGGGCAGAACTGCTGAGCCGGTCCGGCCCGGCCAGCCCCTCATGAGCAACTCAGCCCGCATCAACAGGCGCCCTGCGGCCGTGACGCACAGGGCAGAACGACGAGGACA
>JAJYNV010000250.1 GCA_021786135.1 Bacillota bacterium | reverse complement strand
GCGTCGGCATCGAAGGGCGCGAGATCGTCAAAGGTCTCGACCTCACGGTGCGCGGCGGTGAAGTCCATGCCATCATGGGTCCGAACGGCACAGGCAAGAGTACGATGGCCTCGGCCCTGATGGGGCACCCGAGCTACGAGGTTCTTGGCGGTAGCGCGACGCTCGACGGGCAGGATCTCTTGGCGATGTCCGTGGACGAGCGCGCGCGGGCGGGACTCTTCCTCGCCATGCAGTATCCTGCGGAGATCTCGGGCGTGTCGAACGCGAACTTCCTGCGCACCGCCCTCAACGCCAGGCGCGCCGAGGACGACCTGATGCCGGTGATGCAGTTCCACCGCGAGCTCAAGGCCAAGATGGCGAGCCTCGAGATCGATCCGAGCTTCGCCGAGCGCTATGTCAACGAAGGCTTCTCGGGTGGAGAGAAGAAGCGCAACGAAATCCTGCAGATGGCGGTCCTGCGCCCGCGCATCGCCGTTCTGGACGAGATCGACTCCGGCCTCGACATCGACGCCGTCAAGCTCGTGGCGAACGGCGTTTCGCAGATGCTTTCGGATGACCTCGGGGTGCTGATCATCACGCACTACCAGCGCATCCTCAACTACATCAACCCGACGAACGTGCACGTCATGATGCAGGGCCGGATCGTCCGCTCCGGCGGACCGGAACTAGCCATGGAACTCGAGGCGCGAGGCTACGAGTGGCTGCGCCAGGAGCTCGGCATCGACGAGCCGATCACTGAGGAGGCCTGAGATGGCAGGCACGCTCGTCGAACTGACGCCGGCGGAGGTTTCGGCTTTTGCCGCACGGGAGCCCGCGTGGCTCCGCGCTTTGCGCCTCGCGGCGCTGCAGGACGCCGCTGGGCTGCCTCTGCCGCAGTCGAAGCAGACGCCGGTCGCGAACGCCGCGTTCGCGGCGCCCGGCCTCGGCCAAGCGCCGTTGATCTCCTTCGTCGACCTGCCGGCGGGCGTCGAGGTCATGGACCTCAGGGACGCGATCGCCGCCGGCCGTCCTGAGGTGGAGAAACACCTCGGCCGCCTGTTCAAGGAAGGCGCACACCGCCTGCACGCACTGCACCTCGCCACCTTCGCGGGCGGCCTCTATTGCCGGGTCTCGCGCGGCGTCGAGCTCAAGGAGCCGCTGCAGGTGACCCTGGAGCTTGGCGGCGGATCGCTCTACGCGCCGCATGTGCTCGTCGTGATGGACGACGGCGCCAGAGCGGACCTGATCCTCGAACTGCGCGGGGAGGCCGGCGCTGAACCGTCGCTGCGCGGCGCTGTCGAGATCGTGCTCGGTGAGGCTGCGGCCTGCAACTACACGGAGTTCCAGCGCCTGCCGGGCCGCACCCAGACCTACTGGTCGCGCCGCGCCGAGCTCGGCCGCGACGCGAGGCTGCACTGGATCCTCGCCGACGTCGGCGCGCGGCTCTCCGTCGCCGACACCCGGACCTACCTGCGCGGCAGCGGCGCCGAGGCCCGCGTTCTTGCGAGCTTCTTCGGCGGTCGCCGGCAGCATTTCGACTTCCAGCACATCATGGTGCACGAGGCCGCGCACACCACGAGCGACATCGAGGCGCGCGGCGTGCTGCAAGGGAAGGCAAGGGCGGTCTACAACGCGAACAGCATCATCCAGAGGAGCGCCAAGGGCGCGAGCGGCTGGCAGCATGAACACACCCTGATGCTGTCCGACGAGGCGCGCGCCGATCTCATTCCGGAACTTGAGATCTCCGAGTGGGAAGTGAGTGCGGGTCACGCCGCGTCCGCCGGACCTGTCGACCCCGCGCAGATCTACTACATGGAGTCGCGGGGCATCTCGCCGGTGGAGTCGAGGCGTCTGATCGTCGCAGGCTTCCTCGCGTCGCTCCTCCACGACATCCCGCTTAGGGACGTTCGCCAGCGCATTGCCGACATCTTCCAGGAGAAGGTAGAGCTATGAACCTCGCCGCATTGCGTTCGGAATTCCCCCTGCTGGGGCGCGACGAGAACGGCAAACGCCTCTGCTATGTCGATTCCGCCGCCACGGCGCAGAAGCCGCAGGCGGTTCTGGACGCCGTGCGGCGCTACTACGTCGAGGACAACGCCAACGTCTACCGTGGCGTCTACGCGCTTGCCGCGCGGGCGACGCAGGATTACGAGGATGCGCGGGCGCAGGTGGCCGCACTCGTCCATGCTGAGCCCGAGGAGATCATCTTCACGCGCGGCACCACGGAGTCGCTGAACCTTCTCGCACGCAGCTACGGCGAGCTTGTGCTGGGCCCTGGGACGAACGTCGTCACGAGCCCGGCCGAGCACCACTCGAACCTCCTGCCGTGGCAGCAGGTGGCTCTTGCGCGTGGCGCGGAGCTCCGCTTCGTGGAGCTTGACGAGGACGGTCAGGTGACCCCGGAGGCCGTAGGGAAGGTCGTGGACCAGGGTACGCGCGTCGTGGCACTGGCCCACGTCTCGAACGTGCTCGGCACGGTGACGGACATCGCGGCCATCGCGGCCGTCGCGCATGCGGCGGGAGCCGTTTTGGCCGTGGACGGTGCACAGTCCGTGCCCCACATGGCGGTGGACGTCAAGGCGCTCGACATCGACTTCCTGGCCTTTTCCGGCCACAAGATGTGCGGACCCACCGGCATTGGCGCGCTCTACGGACGCGCCGAGCTCCTGCGCCGCATGCCCCCCGTCTACTACGGCGGCGAGATGATCGAGGAGGTCACGCTCACCGGCGCGACCTTCAAGGAAGCTCCCTGGCGCTTCGAGGGCGGCACGCCGAACATCGCCGGCGCCGTCGGCATGGGCGCGGCGGCCCGCTTCCTGCAGGAAGTGGGCCTGGGAGAGATCCACAGCCGCGAGGCCGAGCTTGCGAACATGGCGGCGGAGGGCCTGAGGCGCATCGAGGGCGTGACCGTCTATGGCCCGCGGGGCCGGCGCGAGAGTGGCGTCGTGACGTTCAACATCGACGGCGTGCACGCCCATGACGTCGCCACGGCGCTCGACGCGGACGGCGTCTGCGTGCGTGCAGGCCACCACTGCTGCCAGCCGCTCATGCGGCGGCTCGGTGCCGCATCGACCGCCAGGGCGTCCTTCTACCTCTACAACGATGCCGACGACGTGCAGCAGCTGCTCGACGCCGTCGCGTCCGCAAAGGAGTTCTTCCGCCGTGTCGCTGGATGATGTCTACCGCCAGGTGGTCATGGACCACTACCAGAATCCGCGTCATCATGGGCACCTGACGCACCCGACGCTCTCCGTGGGGCTGCACAATCCGAGCTGCGGCGACGAGCTGCACCTCGACCTGCTCCTGGATGAGGACGGGGTGGTGCGTGACGCGGCGTTCGAGGGGCAGGGCTGCTCCATCAGCATGGCGGCGGCCTCCATGTTCGTCGATCGCGTGCGCGGCAAGAAGATCGAGGAGGCGCGCCGCGTGGTGGCAAGCTTCAAGGACCTTCTCCGTCGCAGGGAGGCAGACCGGGCCATCCTCGGCGACCTCGAGGCGCTGGAGGGCGTCTCCCAGTTTCCCGCGCGCGTTAAGTGCGCGACGCTCGTCATGAACGCCTTTGAACAGGCGATGGACCGGGTCGAGGCTGAAGGGAGAGATCCGAAGTGAGCGAGAGGCCCGAGATCACAGGCGTAGAGGAATACCAGTACGGCTTCCACGAGCGCGACATC
>JAJYNV010000004.1 GCA_021786135.1 Bacillota bacterium | reverse complement strand
TCTGGGGGAGCGAATGACAGTACTTGTTACGGGCGGAGCAGGATTCATCGGCAGTCACGTCTGCGCTGAGCTGCTGGCTAACGGCGGCGATGATGTTGTGGTCGTCGACAACTTCTCTAATAGCTCACAAGGGGCACTGCGTGCGCTCAGGGTCCTTACCGGCCGGGATGTGGTGTTGCACCAACTTGACCTGCGAGATAACACGGAGCTCGATCGCGTCTTCGAGCAGCACGAGATTGATAGCGTTATCCATTTCGCCGCGAAAAAGTCAGTTCGCGAATCTCTGCAGATACCTCTAGACTATTTTGATAACAACATCGCAGGAATGACCAGCTTGCTCCTCTGCATGGTACGGCATGGCGTGCGGAGACTAATATTCTCGTCGTCATGCTCAATTTATGGTGATCAGTCGCAGGGCCCGATCGGTGAAGATTCACCTCCGTGTCCGACTAATCCATACGCGCGATCCAAGCTGATCTGCGAGCAGATCCTCGCTGACACATGTGCTAGGTACGATGACTTCGCGGTAATCTCTCTTCGCTATTTCAACCCAGTCGGCGCGCACCCTAGCGGGACGCTGGGTGAATCCCCCTTGGGCATCCCGAGCAACGTGATGCCGTACATCATGCAAGTGGCCGGGGGTCGGCTGGAGCGACTGCAAGTCTTCGGTGCGGACTATCCGACGCCTGACGGGAGCCCGGTCCGGGACTACATACACGTGATGGACGTTGCCGAAGCGCACTGCCTCGCTCTGCATTACTTGGCTGACGGGCCAGGACTACGGGTCCTGAACCTCGGCACGGGTGTCGGGGCTTCGGTACTCGAGCTTGTGCGGGCTGTTGAAGACACGTGCAACGTCGTCGTGCCCTACGAGGTAGTAGCCCGACGTGAGGGAGATGCCGCGAGCGCGGTCGCCGACCCGAGCCTGATCGACAAGGAGTGGGGCTGGCGAACGAGTCGCGATATCCGTGCGATGTGCAAGGACGCCTGGCTTTTCCAGCAACTACATCCGCGCGGATACGTGGTTTAGGGCCGATGCTGCGTTCCGGTCTCGGCATACGCGGAGACTTCGTTCTGCCGGAAGGGAAGTTAAGTGCGACTGACAGTAATAGGGACTGGTTACCTCGGAGCGGTTCACGCGGCATGCATGGCTGATATTGGCCATGAGGTGCTTGGCGTAGATTCCAACGAGGAACGAGTTATGTTGCTGTCGAGTGGCGAAGCGCCGTTCTTCGAACCTGAGCTACAGCCAATGCTCAGGCGCGGGGCCGCGTCCGGGCGGCTCCGCTTCGCGACTTCGATCGAGCAGGCCGCTGACTTTGGCCAGGTGCACTTCGTCTGCGTCGGCACGCCTCAGATGGGCGACTCGCTGGCCGCAGACACCAGCGGCGTAGAGGCCGTAATTCGCGCACTTGGGCTGTATGCGCGGACCCCATGTCTGGTCGTAGGCAAGTCCACAGTGCCTGTCGGCACCGCCAGCAGATTGGCTGCCGAGCTTGCGGCCATATCCCCAGCGGGTGAGGAGGCCGGACTGGCCTGGAACCCGGAATTCCTGCGGGAGGGGCTGGCCGTTCAGGACACTCTGCGGCCCGACCGGCTGGTCTTCGGCGTTTCCTCACGCGGCGCGCTTGAGGTACTCAAAGATGTCTATGCGCCGCTGATCGACGCGGGTACACCGTATATTTCAACAGACCTTGCGACTGCGGAACTCGCCAAAGTGTCCGCGAACGCGTTCCTCGCTACAAAGATCTCCTTCATTAACGGTATCGCCGACGTATGCGATGCAGTCGGGGCAGATGTCGTAACGCTGGCCCAAGCGCTCGGTTATGACAGCAGGATCGGGGATCGTGGGCTAGCTGCGGGCCTGGGATTCGGTGGCGGCTGCCTGCCTAAGGACTTGCGGGCATTGCTGGCACGAGCGCAGGAGCTCGGAGTCGGGGAGTCGCTAGCATTCCTGCAGCACATTGATGCCATCAATGGCGGGCGCCGGGAACGCGCTGTCCGAGCTGCGGAAGAATTGGTCGGCGGCCCGCTGGCGGGACGCGATGTGGCGGTTCTCGGGGCAGCATTCAAGCCGCACACTGATGATGTTCGCGAGTCACCCGCCCTCGCTGTTGCTGCTGCTATGCGCCAGCAAGGCGCACGTGTGCGAGTACACGATCCGGAGGCGATCGCTAACGCGCGAGCGGCCTTTCCCGATCTAGATTACGCAGCCGACGTGTGGGACGCCTGCACCGACGCCGATGTCGTCCTCCACCTGACCGAGTGGCCTGAATACCGCGAGATTGACCCGGCCGTGCTCTGCACGGTCGTTCGCCAGCCCCGTCTGCTCGATGCCCGAAACGCATTGGCCCACGACAAGTGGGAAGCTGCCGGCTGGACCGTCCGCGGTCTCGGCGTACACGGCCCGATGTCGCCCGGCGTTTCCGTGTTCGAGTGAACCCAGCAAGGAGCGAATGTGCGTATTCTCGTGACTGGCGGAGCGGGCTTCATCGGCTCGCACCTGTGTGACGCTCTGATAGCCCGAGGCGACGAGGTCGTCTGCGCCGACAACCTGTGCACCGGGCGGGTAGAGAACATCGCCCATCTACTCGACCGGCGGGAGTTCAGCTTTGCCCAGCTGGACGTGTCCGCTGAACTCGAGGTGCCTGGCCCTTTCGACGCGGTAGCTCACCTGGCCAGTCCCGCATCTCCCCCGCATTACCTCCGACTGCCGCTCGAGACGCTCGCGGTCGGCAGCAAGGGCACCGAGAATGCGCTGCGCGTGGCTCACGAGCATAGCGCGCGATTTGTTCTTGCGTCGACGAGTGAGATCTACGGCGACCCGGCGATGCACCCACAGCAGGAGAGTTACTGGGGCAACGTCAATCCGATCGGCCCGCGAAGCGTCTACGACGAGGCGAAGCGGTTCGCGGAAGCGCTGACTTCTGCCTGGCGCCGGTCCTGTGCTGTGAACACAGGCATTGTACGGATCTTCAACACGTATGGGCCCCGTATGAGCGCGGCCGACGGTCGGATCGTCACCAACTTCATAACGCAGGCTCTTACCGGTGAGCCCCTGACGGTCTACGGAGACGGAAGCCAGACCCGCAGCTTCTGTTACGTCGAAGATCTAGTATCGGGAATCCTCATGATGCTGGACGGCACCGAGCCCGGTCCACTCAATCTTGGCAATCCTGAGGAGTTCACCGTCGCCGGCTTTGCAAACTTGGTGCTGGAGCTCACCGGGTCCGGATCTGACATCGAGTTCCGTCCGCTTCCGGTCGACGACCCGACCCGCCGCTGTCCAGACATCAGCTCTGCTATGCGAGTTCTGGGCTGGCATCCCACGACGTCAACCGAGCAGGGTGTCCGGCGAACCATCGACTGGTTTCGGTCAAGGCCGCACGAGATCGCCGGCCTGAGGGAACCGCAACTGTCGTCTAGCGTCTCGCCGGTCAGGTAGCCGGCCCCCGGCATCGCCACGGCCCGGCCCGAGGGCCCGACCCGAGGGCATGGCCCGCTGATCGCCTGACAGTACCTGCGATAATGCCGAGAACGGTGATTCTGCGTGCCAGCTAGCGGCGCTTAGTGATTAGGACTTTGACAGTGGTCTTGAGTTTTGAGGTCGGGTTTATCGGTTGCGCGGGCGTGGTGGCTGGTCAGGCCGCCACGGG
>JAJYNV010000455.1 GCA_021786135.1 Bacillota bacterium | reverse complement strand
GAGATCGCCATGGAGACAGGCCTTTCCGAGCGAACGGTCGTCACCGTGATCTCCACACTCCTGCAAGAGCTTCAGGTCCCGACGCGCAGCGCCGTGGCCGCCTGGTGGATCAGACAGATCAGCTCGCACCGGCCGTGAACACAGAGAAGCCGCAGCACCCGGGCTGCGGCTTCTGTCTCTTCCTGCTCAAGCCTTGTTCTCTTTGGGCGGGTCCTGTTTCGTCTCCGCGGTGAGGTCCTGCTGCACCTCGTTCATCGACTTGCGGAATTCCTTGATCGTCTTGCCGATGCCTGACCCGATCTCGGGCAGGCGCTTCGGCCCGAAGAGGAGCAGGGCGATGATGAGAATGATCGCGAGATGCACCGGTGTCAATAGATCCACGATAACGCCTCCCTTGCGTCGGGAGCTCCTCCGACATGCCCAGTCTAGCAGAGGGAATTGGGCAGACCGCCGTCCGTAGGGGTGGGGCCGGTCGCGTAAGGTTGGACCATTCCACGCAGTAGAAATGTCAAAAAACAGCCATGCGTAGGGGGCGGGACTTACAAACATGCGTGTGCGATCAGACGCGCCGTCATCGCTTTCGGCCAATGAAGCAGGAGCCAACGCCGGATGAGAGCCCGCATTGCCGTTTGAAACAATATAGGCCGTAAACATGTCGGGAGGTGGCTCATAATGCCGAAGATCCGTCGGCGCACATTCCTCAAAGGGGTGGCGGGCGGCGTCGGCCTTGCCGCACTCAGCACCCCGAGCTTCCGGCTGCTTGAGGCCGCTGCCGCCGGCAAGAGCCAGCCGCAGGCGGGCAGGGACCAGACGTTCCGCACGGGCCACTCCAACAACTGCGACGGTTCGTGCGGACATCTCGTGCACGTGCGGGACGGTCGGGTGCGCCTGATCGAAGGAGCGCCCTGGGACGACAAGACGGTATCGGGAGCTCCGGCGCCGGACTATCACGCCCGCATCTGCCTCCGAGGGATCTCCCAGATCCAGAACACCTACAGTCCGGACCGCATCCGCTACCCCTACAAGCGGATCGGACCGAGGGGTTCCGGACGCTGGCAGCGCATCACGTGGACCGAAGCCACCTCGACCATCGCGCAGAAGTTCCAGGAGATCCAGCAGAAGTACGGCAAGACGGCGATCTGGATCCCTCCCTATACCGGTGCGCTCGGCGTCCTCGAGGGCGTCATCGGCGCCGGCTACCGCTTCGCGAGCGTCATCGGCGCCTCGGGCGGCGACTTCGAAGGCGACAACGAAGGTGACTCCGCCACACCTGCCGGCTTCAACTACGTCCTCGTCGACCCCGCGAACCCGGCCAACGGCGGCGGCTTCCTGGACGGGCACGAGTACCTGGACTTCATGAATTCGAATGTCATCTTCCTTTGGGCGAACAATCTCGCCGAGACCTCGATCCCGGACTGGCGCACGATCACGGCAGCCCGCAAGAACGGCACCAAGCTCGTCGTACTGGACCCGCGCTACACGCCGACATCGGCCTCGGCGGACATCTGGGTGCCGATCAGGCCTGGCACGGACCCCGCGCTCGTGGACGGCATGATCCGCCACATCCTGGACCGCAACATGATCGACGAGAACTACCTCCGCTCCTACAGCGTCGCGCCGTTCCTGGTGCGCGAGGATACGAAGCTCTTCCTCAGGGAGAAGGACGTCACGCCCGGCGGCTCGGACGCCTACATGGTCATGGACCAGGACGGCAGCCTGAAACCGGTCACCGATCCGAGCCTCAAGAAGGCCCGCCTCTACGCCACGACCACCGCGGGCAAGCTGCACGTGCGCACGGCGCTGCAGGCGCTCAGGGACGCCATGGAGCCGTATACGCCCGAGTACGTCGGGACGATCACCGACGTCAAGCCTGAGATGGTGACGAAGCTCGCGGAGATGTACGCGCAAGCGGGGCCCGCCGCCATCAAGTGCGGCTTCGGCCTCTCGCACTGGTATCGCGGTGACCTGACCTACCAGGCGATGCTGACGATGGCCGCCCTCACGGGCAACATCGGCGTACACGGCGGCGGCGTCACCACCTACAGCGGCGCCCTCCTGACGACCGCCTTCGACCTCGGCGACTGGCTCTTCCCGGACGGCAAGAGCTACACCTACCTGCCGCCGATGCAGGCCAGCGACGCCATGCTCAAGAGTGACCCCTTTCCCGTGCGCGCCGCCTGGTTCGTCGTGGACAACTACGCCCAGCAGATGTCGGACAAGAACAAGGTGCGCAAGGCGCTCCTCTCGCTCGACTTCCTCGTCGTCTCGGACTACGTCATGTCGGCGACGGCGGACCTCGCGGACATCGTCCTGCCGAGCTGCACCTACCTCGAGAAGACCGATCTCCTCGGCAGCGGCAACTACTACCTGCAGTACATGCCCAAGGTGATCGAGCCGCTCTGGGAGTCGAAGTCCGACCTCGACCAGTTCACGATGGTCGCCCGCAAGATGGGCTACGGCAAGTACTTCGACAAGAGCCCAGACGAGTACATCACCGAGATCCTCCGCATCGGCCAGAAGGACGCCGACCCGACGGTGGCCGGGCTGACCTGGGACCAGCTCAAGAGCGGGGCGCCGCACCTCAACACCGCGACCGTCCCCTACGTGCCCTTCTTCAACAAGCAGTTCCCGACCAAGTCCGGACGCATCGAGTTCTACGTCGAGATGCTGGTGCCGTACGACCAGGAACTCTGCGGCTACAAGGAGCCGATCGAGGCGACGCCCTCGAACCCGCTCTTCAAGAAGTATCCGCTCGTCTTCCTCTCCACGCACACGCGCTTTCGCACGCACTCGCAGTACACCCACCTGCCCTGGCTCGACGAGATCAACAACCAGGGCCAGGGCTTCCTCGAGATCAATCCGAGGGACGCCAAGGCGCGCGGCATCGCCGACGGGGCAGTGGTACGCGTGTTCAACGACCGTGGCGAGATGAAGGTGCGGGCGCGCTACACCGAGGGCATCAAGCCGGGCGTCGTCAACTGCTACCAGGGCGGCTGGGACACCATCCGCGTCAAGCAGTACATCGAGGGCCATCCGAACAACCTGACGCATCAGATCGCGAACCCGGCCCAGTCGGTCATCCCGAACTTCCGCTCGAATGCGGCGTACTACGACTGCCTCTGCCAAGTCGAACCCGTAGGAGTGTGACGCACGATGGCTCGCTGGGGAATGGTCATCGACCAAAGCAAGTGCGTCGGCTGTTGGACCTGCGCCGTCGGCTGCAAGGCCATCAACGACGAGCCCCTGGGCTACTGGTGGAACCGCGTGCTGACGACCGAGCCGGACAGCTCGGCGCAGGTCGCCGCCCCGGCCACGCCCGCGCTGGACGTGCCGCACGGCACCTTCCCGAACCTCGACCTCGCGTACCTGCCGATCGCCTGCCAGCACTGCAACAACGCGCCCTGTGAGAAGGTCTGCCCGGTCGGGGCGACATTCCGGCGCGACGACGGCCTGATCCTGATCGACTACGAGCGCTGCATCGGCTGCCGGTACTGCATAGCCGCCTGCCCCTACGGCGTCCGCATCTTCAACTGGGGCCCAGCCAAGCGCGAGCCGGACTTCGTGATCGGCTACGGCAAGGACTACCGGACGGACGGCCGCCTCGTCTTCGAGCCCGTGCGGCCGGTCGGTGTCGTGGAGAAGTGCACCCTCTGCGTC
>JAJYNV010000070.1 GCA_021786135.1 Bacillota bacterium | reverse complement strand
CCTTGTCGAGGCCGCCAACCGCGCTGGCGGCCCAGACAACATTACGGTGGTCGCTGCCCGTACCACCGCATCGGACGAGCGGGGTGAGCAGCCGTGAAGGGCGAAATGCTCGGCGGGCGCTATCTGCTCCAGGATCGTATCGGCGGCGGCGGTATGGCGTGGGTCTGGCGAGCCGAGGATACCCTCTTGCACCGGCCTGTCGCCATCAAGGTCCTGCGCGAGGAGTTTGCGGGCGATGAGGCGTTCGTGCGCAGGTTCGGCCAGGAGGCCCAGGCCGCTGCCTCGCTGGTGCATCCGAACGTCGTGCACGTCTACGATGTGGGGCAGGAGCAAGGCACGCACTACATCGTCATGGAACTTGTCGAAGGCGAAACCCTTAAGGAAACCATTCAACGGCAGGGCCCGATGCCTGTCGGACGCGCCCTGCAGGTCGCAGCAGCCGTGGCGCGAGCGCTGCAGGCAGCTCACAAGAAGGGCATCGTGCACCGCGACATCAAGCCGCAGAACATCCTCCTCACCCCGGAGGGCGAGGTCAAGGTGGCGGACTTCGGCATCGCCAGGGCGGCCACCGGTACGACCATCGTCCACACCAACACCATCATCGGGTCCGCCCACTACTTCGCTCCTGAACAGGCGAGAGGCGGCTTCACCGACGTCAAGTCCGATCTCTACTCGGTCGGTGCCGTGCTGTACGAGATGCTGGCCGGGCAGCCGCCCTTCGAGGGGGCGACTCCTGTCGCCGTTGCGCTCAAGCACCTGCAGGAGGAGCCCGTGGCCTTGCGCCGCCGCCGTCCCGAGGTGCCGCGCAGCGTCGAGGCCATCGTCGCCAGGCTGCTGGCCAAGGACCCCGCGGAGCGCTATCAGAGCGCGGACGCCCTGCTCGGAGACCTCAGGAGATCCCTGGAGGAGATCGGCGAGCCGCTCGGCCCCGACGAAGGCGGGGAGGGCGAAGTACCGCCCGCGAGGAACGGGCGGCATCTGCGTCCCGTGAAGAAGCGCCGCCGGCGCATCTGGCCTTGGATCGTCCTCGTCGCGGTGCTGGTCGTGCTTGGTGTGGCCGGCATGAAGGCATTCACGACCTGGATGGCCGTGCCGCAGGTACACGTGGCGAACGTAGAAGGCATGTCGCTCGCCAGTGCGAAGGCGAAGCTGCATGCGCAGGGGCTCGTGCCTGCCAAGGTGGGCACCGAGCACAACAACGCCAAGGCAGGCACGGTCGTGCTGCAGAGTCCAGGGCCGAAGGACGTCGTCAAGCGGGGCCGCGTCATCAGCCTTTGGGTCTCGAGCGGACCGCAGAAGATCGTGGTGCCCGGGGTGACGAACATGACCGAGGCAGCGGCCAAGGCGTCGCTCACCTCGTTCGGCTTCGTTCCGGTGACATTGCACGAAAAGAACAACCAGGCCCAGGGCACCGTGGTACGGCAGTCTCCCGGCCAGGGCACCAAGCTGATCGCGGGCTCGACTGTCCGCATCTGGGTGAGCCAGGGGCCCGGTGCGACCCAGGCCGCCGTGCCGAACTTCGTGGGCGAGAACTATGGGACGCAGGTACAGCCTGAGATGACGGCGCTCGGCGTGCACGCGGCCGGTATCACGTATGCTCCCTCGACGACCCAGTCCGGTACCGTGCTCGACCAGTCGGTGCCGCCGGGCACCCAGGTGACGAGCAACATGACGATCGCGCTTACCGTCAGCGAGGGACCGCCGCCTTCAGGCGGATCAGGACCCGTGGGCGGTCCACAGCAGATCAACTTCACCTACACCGGACAGGGCACCGCCGACGTCCAGGTGTGGATCGTGGACGCCACCGGCACCAACATCATCTACACGAACCCGACCTTCTCGGGCTCGACGCAGATCGTCGCGAATTGGGAAGGCAACGGACGCATCGAGGTCTATGTCGGCGCCGATGGCAG
The DNA here is from genome assembly GCA_021786135.1 of Bacillota bacterium. Classification (GTDB taxonomy): domain Bacteria; phylum Bacillota; class Sulfobacillia; order JAJZYS01; family JAJYTV01; genus JAJZQO01. The sequence goes on along the minus strand of JAJYNV010000070.1, from coordinate 1,756 downwards.
CACCGTGCCGAACATCGTGTACTCGCAGCCGCTGCCGGTGCAGGGAGGCGCGATCTCCGTCCAGTGAAGTCTGGAGTGGTGCTGCGCGTGCTCGGTGATCGGGCTCAGGTACGCAGCGGGGAAGAGGTCCTGAGCCTGCGGCCGAAAGGCGTCCTGCGTGCGGACGGACTTCTGGCTGGCGACGAGGTGGAGATCTCAGGCGAGCACATCACCAAGGTGCTTGGGCGCCGCAACCAGCTCGGCAGGCCCCCGGTCGCCAACGCGAGTCTGCTCCTCGTCGTCGCGACCCTGAGGGATCCGCCGGTGCAGCCTTCTGATGTCGACCGCATCCTGCTGCAGGCGGCCGCGATCGATCTGCCGGCCGCCATCGTGGTGAACAAACGGGACCTGGCGACGCCCGAGGAGCTCTCGGAGTTCGCGGCCCCTTACCGGAACGCAGGCTACGAGGTCCTGGAGACGGCGACCATCCGGCGTGAGGGCATCGCCGAGCTGCAGGCGATCCTGCCGCAAGGGCTGTCGGTCCTGGCGGGCCCCAGCGGCGTTGGCAAGTCGAGTCTCCTCTCGGCGCTGACCGATATCGCAGTGGACGTGGGCGCCGTTTCGGCGCGTCTGCGGCGCGGCAGGCACACGACGAGATCGGCGACCCTCTATGAGATCGGCGAGGGGAGGCTCCTCGCCGACACGCCGGGTTTCTCGGCCCTTGAGCTGCCGAATGTGCCAGCTGCAAAATTGCGCGATCTCTATCCCGAGTTCCAGGACAGGGAGTGCCGCTTCAACGACTGTGTCCATCGCGCCGAGCCGGATTGCGGCGTGCGCGAGGCACTTGGTCTTGGGCTCATCGATGAGGGACGTTACGAGCGCTACTGCCGCTTCCTCGCCGAACTCGAAGGGAGGCCCCCGCAATGGCACTGATTGCGCCCTCGATCCTGACCGCGGACTTTCTCCACCTTGGCGACGAGCTCGTCCGCGCCCGCGGCGCGGACGTCTGGCACCTCGACATCATGGATGGCCACTTTGTGCCGAATCTCACCTTTGGGCCTCCGCTCTGCGCAGCGGTTGCCAAGGCGTCGACGGTGCCGGTGGAGTGCCATCTCATGGTCGACCGGCCGCAGGACCTGCTCGCGCGCTACGCCGAGGCGGGAGCGAGGCGTCTCGTCGTGCACGCCGAGTCCACCCCTCACCTCCACCGCCTTCTCGCCCAGGTGCACGACCTCGGCTGCGAGGCGGGCGTAGCTCTCAACCCAGGCACGCCCCTCGCCGCCATCGAGGAAGTCAAGGACCAACTCGATCTCCTTCTCATCATGACGGTTGATCCCGGGTTTGGCGGGCAATCGTTCCTGCGCGGGCAGATCGGCAAGATCGAGCGCGCGCGGCAGCTCCTGCCGGGCGTCCTGATCGAGGTGGACGGGGGCATAGGTCCTCAGAACGCAGCCGAGCTGGTGCGGGCGGGTGCCGACATTCTGGTGGCCGGTTCCGCGGTATTTGCCCCAGGAGCGGATCCCGCCCTGCGCATCGAAGAAATCCGCCGGGCGGTGCACGAAACCCGTTGAAGCCCCATAGCATGGATAACGGGGGTGGACTCGAGTTGCGCGTGCACGTCGTACGGGTGCCTAAGCTCCTCGGCGGTCTGCTGCTCGGCCTGTTCTCTCTGTTCGAAGGCCGTGGCAAAGGAGCCACGCCTCCACCCGAGGAGTGAGGCTCCCCGGGCGGGCAGGAAAAATCGGGCGGCATCCCCAAGCGGGGAGCCGCCCGATCT
>JAJYNV010000234.1 GCA_021786135.1 Bacillota bacterium | reverse complement strand
TCGGGAAGGTAGCTGCGCCGCACGACCACCTGGTACATGTACGCGTCGAACCAGTCGTCATCCATGACGAAGTAGCCCTTCTGGCCGTTCTCGGTGCCCCAGCTGTTCTCGACGCGCCAGCGGTTGGGGCGGCCGTCGACGATGTTGACACCCGTGAAGACCATGGCGTGCGTCATGAGGCTCTCGCCGTAATCGAGACGCTCGGCCTTCGTCATCTCGAGCGGCATGCCCACGACGGAGCGGTAGTCGTAGAGGTCGGCCGCCATGATGCCGCTTTCGCGGTCCTGCATCTTGCCGACGTCGCAGCCGAACCAGACGGCCTCGCCGTCCACGAGCTGTGCCATCGCGGCCTGCCGCAGGACCTCCGGCTCGACGTTGAGATAGAGTACGTCGCGTCCGCCCTTGACGTTGCCGAGGTACCTGACGGTGAACGTCCGCCCGTAGGGCTTGTCGGCGGTCGGCGCGTTGATCACGCTGACGTACTCTCTCAGGTCCATGCCGACGTGGCGGTGGAAGAACTCGAGCGGTGTCAGCCCCGCCTCGCGGTGGAACTTCTCGTCCTTGTCGCGGTACTCGAAGTCGAAGGTAGCGGGCGGCTCGCCGAGGAACGTCACGAGCGCGACGTAGAACTCGGACAGCATGCGCTCCTTCTCCTGGCGCAGGGCGGCGAGATCGGCGCCACCCGCGGAGAGGCCCCGCAGGCGCGCCGCGTCCTCGCGCAGCTTCGCGGTCAGAAGGCTGTTCATACCGCGCGACTGGCTCGAGTGGAACGACTCGGGCATGATCCACTTCGGCACGACGCCGTACTTCTCGACGAGGTTCACGAACATGTCCCACTGCCCCCCGTCGTTCAGGGGAGAGGAGAGCAGCCATGCGACGAGGCGGCCGTCGAGTGGCTCCTTGAGCGTTTCGAGAATGTTCTCAAGGAAGTAGTTCGCCTTCTCGAACTTGTCCCAGAACATCTGGTAGGCCTGACTCAGCTCGAACTCCTCGAGGCCGAGCCTCTGCATGACAGGTATGCGCAGGGTGTTCAGGCCTGCAAACATCCAGCAGCGACCGCTCTGCTTCTGGTTGGTGATCGGCCCGCCCTTGACGATGTGCGAGAAGGTGTGCTGCATGGACCAGACCCGGTCCTGGTTGAGCGCGACGGCCGCGACGCCGTTCTTGCGCACCGCGTTCGCGAGCGTACGCTGTTCTGGACTCTGGGCGAAACGGTCCCTGCAGGCGGTGAGAAACTCGGGCGTGATGGCTGCCCGCTGGTCAAGCTCTACACTCATCGCGCGGTAATCCCTCCTGTTCCGCACGCGGCGGCCGAGGCACGCCGGCGCAGCTGCGATGCCACCATCATAGCGCATCAAGAGGGACGGCGAGGGGAATACTAGACGGTTCGGTAAGGTCAGAGCATGGCCAGCAGCCCGATGCCGACAACGGTCAGGAGGGTCGCGGCCAGGAGCCGGCCCCGTTCTCTCCCTGCGTCGAACTCGTGCAGCCAGAAGAGACCCGCAGCGAGGGCGACAAAGGTGTTGAGCTGGGTCAGCGGCCAGGCCACCGACAGGCCGATGAGGCGTGTGGCCGGCGTGCCCAGGAGCACGCCGACGGCGAGGAGGACGCCGGCGAGGATGCCGAGTCGACTGTCCTCAGCCCGCCAGTGGAAGGGCCCGGCGAAGAGGCGCGGAACCACGAGCCCGGCCAGGGCGCCGATCCCCACACCGAGGTAGCCGAAGCCTGAGCCGAGCGGCGCCGAGAGGCGCAGCGGCACAAGATAGAAACCGAAGCAGGCCGCGGAAAGGAAGGCAAGCAGGAATCCCACCGTGCGCTCGCGCGCGTCTGTATCCACCGTGGCCCGACCCGCATGGCCGATGCCGCCGATCAGGTAGGCACCTACGGCGATGACCAGGCTGCCGGCCACGAGCTGCACGATGACGAGGATGCCGGCGGCATGGTATTCCGCCAGGATCGTCAGGCCGAACAGCGTGCCGAAGACGCCGGCGAGGTTCTTGACCGGCGTGGCGCGCGTCAGGCCGAGCCGGTCGACGGCGAGGACGAAGAGGTGCGTCGCGAGGGCAAAGACGAGGCCGCTGCCTATCGCGAGGAGAAACCCGCGCGAGGCGAAATTGCCGGGCCCTGCGAAGAGAGGTGCGGCCAGTGTGCCGGCGATGCCGATGCCCATGTAGGCCGAGAAGTCTCCGGAAGACGATTGCGAGAAGCGGCGTGGCACCATGTAGAACCCGAACGCCACGGCGGCCAGGAGGGCGAGCAGGAACCCCAGAAATCGCATCGGGCATCCCCCTTGAAGTGGGGCCCTTGGCATCATAGCACTCGGCAGGAGCGCTGGAGCATGAGGAGAATCGCCTGTGCGGAGGCGATCGGATGGAGGGGCTCTTGGACGAAGGGAACGAGGGCGCGCGCGTTGAGCGCGTGCGACAGGACCTGCCCGCAGTCGGACGCGAAGTCTACCTGAACAACGGCACCTTCGGCCCTCTGCCGCGGAGCAGCGGTGAGGCCATGCAGGAGGTGCTGGCCGCGGAGTTGGCCAGTGGCCGCATCGGACCGGACTACTACGCACGCAGCCGCGAGTTGCGCGAGGAGGCGCGGGCCTTGCTGGCGACCCGCTTCGGAGCCACCGTCGACGAAATCGCGTTGACGCCGCGCACCACCGACGGGCTCGACATCGCGTTGTGGGGCATGGCCTGGCGGCGCGGCGACGAGATCCTGACGACGCGGGACGAACATCCGGGCTTGCTCCTGCCGCTGGCCGCCCTTGCCCGGCGCACCGGCGTGCGCGTCACGTTCGTGGACACCCCGGCAGAACCGAGCCCGAAAGCCTGGCTCGACGCCATCGCTGCGCGGCAGACGCCGCAGACCAAGGCGATCGCCTTTTCCCACGTCCTGTGGACGAACGGCGACGTGCTGCCGCTGGACGCGATCGGTGCCTGGGCGCGGCGCGAGAAACTCTTGACGATCGTTGACGGAGCCCAATCCGCTGGTGCCGTATCCGTGGACGTGCACCGCAGCCAGGTCGACTTCTACGCCTTGCCGGGCCAGAAGTGGCTGCTCGGCCCTGAGGGCACCGGAGCGCTCTATGTCCACGAGTCGAGGCTCGCGGAGTGCCAGCCGACCTACGTCGGCTATCTTTCGGGCCAGGTGCTCGACGTCGGCGGTGGCCACTTCCAGCCGTCTGAAGGCGCCAGGCGCTTCGAGATCGGCTCGCCGTCGCAGGCCCAGCTCGCGGGCATGGTCGCCAGTTTGAACTGGCAGGAACAACAGAATCCGGACTGGGCTGTGCGGCGCATCGGCAGCCTCAGCCGCGAACTTGCAGAGGCCCTGTCGCACATCGAGGGCATAGAGATGCGGACGCACGTGGCCAAGGACATGTCCGGACTCGTCGCCTTCAAGGTGGCGGGCAAGGCATCGGAGGACGTCTCGGCGGAACTCGGCCGCGCGGGATTCCGGGTGCGCCACCTGCCACCGCAGCACGGCAGCATTCGCGTGTCGTGCGGCTTCTACACGCTGCGGGAGGAGCTCCGCAGCCTCGTCGCGGCCGTAGGAAAGATCGCCGCCGCGTAGGGCAGCCCATGCCGAGGGCTTCCCCGATCAATCCTCGTCGAGACTGAACGCCTTGTGCAGGGTCTGAAGGCCCCTCGGGCCATCTTCGCGCCGTACGAGACAGGAGATCTTGATCTCCGATGT
>JAJYNV010000289.1 GCA_021786135.1 Bacillota bacterium | reverse complement strand
CAGGGTGCGGCGCCGGCGACGAACTCGGCGACCTTTCTTGGATCCATTCAGACCATCGACGGCCGAGTGCTTTCCGTTAAGAACGACGCCGGCGCCAGCATGCAGGTGACCGTCGGCGAGCAGGCGCGGCTGATCCGGGTCGCGCCCGGGCAAAAGACCCTTGCCGGGGCCTCCGCAGGGAATTTTTCCGACCTTCAGGCGGGAGACCGGATTCTCGCCCGCGGGGCGCCGGGCCGACTGCGTCGAATCACGGGAGCGTATTCTGGCATCTGCTGGCAGATCGCGCGGAGCTTCTCGCACACCAGCATTGCTGGGCTGTAGACGTAGACGCGGTAGCCACGCAGGTCGGCCGCCTGCTTGCCCGCCGTGTACTCGTGGCGGCTCAAGTCGATTGTGAACTTGCCCTTCGGTCCCAGCATCGTGGCATTGCGCCGAAGTTGCTCGATGTTTCCAGCGAACCTGGCGAACAAGTCGACGGCGATCAGCTTGAACTCGATCCCGTAGCCTCCCCAGAAGTCCGCCAGCTCCGGCGACAGATTCTCAGGGGACTCGTGCATCTTGACGTCGAATGCCTCGTAACCGACCCCGCGAAACGTCGATCGGAGTGATCGTTCGACTCGAAGCCGCACCGAGGCGAGCGCATCGGGGGCGAAGTCCGCAGGCATCGACAGATCCACGTCGAGCGAGGCGCGGGTGCTCACGGCATGTACGATGTCGAGCGCATTGCCGCCCTTGAGCACGAACTGATCCATGAACTCGTCGTCGGAGAACATCGCAATGATGACGAGCGTCTTCACATCGTCGAGGGTCAATGCTGGTTTGGTTGTCTTCTTCGCCTTCGCCATGGAAGTGTGCTCGCCGACGGGCCGCCTAGAGCACCGATTCCATGGGCGCAACGCCCGGGTGGTCGCCGGCGCCTCCCCCCACCTCCACCGCGCGACGGGCGTGCCCGCCCACCCGGCGCCGGCTCACGGCGCCTGACCTATTTCCATGGGGCCGATCCTGGTGCATACCGACGGGATGCATTGGGATGTCCCGATCGAGATGAGCGAGGCCGAGGAGAAGTTCTGCCAGCGTCTTGGCGTGCGAAGCCGGTTCTTCTGCTTCCTGCGCCGCGTGCGCCACGTGCTGTTCGACCCGGAGTTCGAGGGCCAACTGGCAGCGAGCTACACACAGCGACCGAGCGGCAAGACCCCCGTGCCGCCAGCCATGCTGGCGATGACGGTCTTGCTGCAGGCGTACACGGGGGCCTCCGATGCCGAGGCCATCGAGCGCATCAAGGCCGACAACCGGTGGCAATTGGTGCTGGGCTGCCTTGGAGCGGAGGAGCTTGCGTTCTGCCAGAAGACCTTGGCGTTCTTCCGACTGCGGATGGTCGAGGCAGGCTCGGATCAGCAGTTGTTGGCGCGCACGGTTCAGGTCGCCAAAGACAGCGGGCTGTTCGATTCGAAGAAGGTGGGCAAGCTGCGGATCGCCGTCGACTCCGCGCCGCTTGAGGGTGCTGGCAGAGTTGAAGACACCTTCAACCTCATCGGCCACGCGATCCGAAATCTGGTCAAGGCCGTAGTCGACGAAGGAGCGTTCACCGAGCGTCAGATCGTTCGAGGCGCAGGCTTGACGGTTGTGGGCAAGGGAAGCGTCAAAGCGCGCCTCGACATCGACTGGAATGACAAGCAGGCTCAGACGCAGGCTCTTCGCAAGCTGGTACATGAGGCCGAGAGTTTGCAGAGTTGGCTCGAGAGTGGCGCTCCGGAGTTGTCGAGGGTCGAGGAAGTGCAACTGGCCCTACAGACCTTGCGACGTGTCATCGACCAGGACACGGAACCCGACCCCGACGGAACAGGCCTGCGGATCAAACAGGGCGTCGCGCCCGACCGACAAATCTCGTTGAGCGATCCGGACATGCGCCACGGGCGCAAGAGCAGCGCGCGTCGGATCGATGGCTACAAGCGTTACATCACCGGCGAGTTGACCAGCGGCCTAGCGGTCGCAGCATGCGCCCTGCCAGCCAATGTTCCCGAATCGGCGGGAGCCGACAAGATGCGCAGCGAGATTGAACAGCACGGCAGGATCGTAGAGATGCAAATCGACCGAGCCTTCCTGCCGAGTGAGGTCACGCGCGACGTGCATGAGCAGGGCGGCAGAATCGTCTCCAAGCCCTACACGAGTCCCAACGGAGAACTGTTTAGCAAGCAGCAGTTCGGGGTGGATCTGGACCGCCATGAAGTTCGATGTCCTGCAGGACAGCAGGCGCCGATCGACGGGGACATCGCCAGGTTCCCGATGGAGACGTGTGAGCAGTGCCCGCTACGATCCCAGTGCCAGAAGCCGACCGCGCGCATGGGCCGCACAGTCAGCATCCATGCGCAGGAGCAGTTGCTGCAAGAGCTGCAACGTGAGGTGCAGACGTCGGCCGGACGCAAGAAGCTCCGGCAACGCACCGCGATCGAGCACAACCTTGCACACCACTGCAACCGACAGGGCCCTCGCGCCCGCTACCGCGGGACCCGCAAGAACGACTTCGATGCGCGCCGCATCGCAGCGCTCAACAATCTGATCGTGATTGCGGCCGGCTCCAGCAACGGGGAAGCCCTCGAAAGCATGGCAGCCTGAAGGTGACCAGCAGGACAGGGGCGCGTCGCGAGCGTTGGCGTTGCCGCCCTGCGCCGCACCGCAGTGGGCGTTGACGTTGCCCTCGCGGTGGGCGTCGCCGCCGCCGAGTCTCCTACGCCCGCGAGAACGCTCAACGTCGTCGGTCGTCTGGCGATTGGGTCGGTAGCGACGCAACCCGAATTGACCCCCGGTTCGGGCGACGGCTTACACACAGGGAGACGCCCAGTCGGAGCGAGCTGGCGCCGGGTGGGCGGGCACGGAGGCGCATTGGTTCAGGTGGGGGGAGGCGCCAGCGCGCGTTTGCCCTTGCCCCAAGGAATCGGTGCTCTAGCAACTAGACCCCGGAGCCGAGGTCCGCGGTTTCCGCTGCGATCTCCAGCGGTTGTGTGCCCAGGCGGGGGCGCAGCTCGTCAAGCTCGGGCTGAATGGTTTTCGTGGCGCATTTCGGCGCCTTCGGGGGCTGACGGCTCAGCGCTGCCCGCCGGGTTCCAACTCGATGATCGGCACGGTGCATTCCAAAGCAGTGCCACCGCCGTGCACGAAGGCGCGACCGTCCTCGGAGATGCGGAATCCATGATCGGCAAAGATGACGAGCCGCTGGGCGGCATCGATTCGCTTCGCCATGCGGCGCGACGCGAGCTTGAACTCGGCCTCGATGAGCGTCACCATCGCGTCGAGCGGCTCGAAGCGCTCGTGCAGCAGGGTGTCGACCGCGTCGATCTTCTCGAACCCCCGCGCGAACTGCGCCCGCAAGATCTGATCGTACATGCCCGCGGTTGTCGAAGATTCGACGCGCGCAAAGCGAACCGAGCCGACGCGGCGCCCCGGCAGCAGCGCCGCCAGCAGCCGGTCGGCCGCCGGCAAGAGCGCGAGGCCGAAAGCGTCGAGCACGAGCCATGCGTCAGCGCGATGGGGCTCGAGGACCTCCGCCAGGGTGGGAAGCCCCTTTCCTACGGACGACTCGGAGAGCAGGGCCAGCCGTCGCAGCCATCGCTTCGCGTCCGTGCGCACCATCCGCGAATGATTCCGGTATAGCTCGTGGGCGAGCCGTGCCAGCTGCAAGGGGTCCACCGGCTCCGACGGCTCGAGCAC
>JAJYNV010000270.1 GCA_021786135.1 Bacillota bacterium | reverse complement strand
TCCTTGAACAAGCACTTTCGCCTCGCTCTCCGACCTGAGGCAGAACGAACACGCCCGTTCTCGGTGTCCAGACACACTTGCCATCGGATCACCCCATGCGAACTGTCTCTGTCAGGAGTAACCTTAAACCCGTCAGGTTACTCCTGACAAGTCTGCGGCTGACCTCAAGATTGAGGTACAAAAATCGGGATCATGCCTCAGAACGGGAAAGGTACGCGAACGCACCCCCGCGTGCGAACGGTCGTGGCCACCTGGCTCGTCACGACGATCACCAGGCTCGCTCGCTACGCTTCTCCCCTTTCCGGGACCTGCCAACTGGCGGGATGCGCTTTCCAGCCGTCGAAGGTCGCAGATGAGGTGAACCCATGTCTCCGGGCGGGATGCCGCGACGCGGGACGATAAAGCGTCAGAGGTTCTGGTTTCTTGCGGTCACCAACGGTGTGATGTGGGCCGTCACGATCGTAGGAGCGATCGGCGGCGTTCATCCGATAGAACTACTGTTGTTTGCGCTCGCATCCTTGGTCGGGTCGGCGGGCGTCCTGGCAGCCTACTGGGCCTATTGGCACGGTCTCTACGAGCGTCTGTCGCAGCAGAGCGAGACGACGTCGAGGGATTGCGGCCGCTGCCGCACGCAGCGTCTCCAGCCCGACAACGCGGATCGGATCGCGTGGCCGGGCAGGTCGCAGCCCCGCGTACTCCCTGCCCTGCGGACGATCCCCGTGGGTTGAGAGATCCGATTCGCGGACGTCCCCGCAGTTACGCAGAAGGAAGGGATAGGAGTGCGCAGCGATCTGCTCGACCTCCTGGTCTGCCCAGTGTGCAAGACAGAGATCTCGTGGACCGCGGAGCAGGAGAACGGCAACGAGGTTCTGGCTGCCACCGGCTCCTGCAGCAGCGAGCACAGCTTTGAGATCCGCGAGGGCATCGCGATCCTACTTCCGCAATCGGCCCTGGACCCATGGGCGGAGATGTTCTCAGGCATTGAGCGCATGGTGAAAGAGCATCCGGACATCGAGGAGGCCCTATTCGCTCCCGACCCGACCGGACTCGGACCCGCGGACCGCTTCCTGCGAGTGCAACTGCTGCAGGCACGGGGGCGCTTCGAGCTGGCGGAGCGGGAGCACACGGCGGCGGCGGTTGGCATCTATGGCCAGCCGACTTGCTCCGCCCTCGCCACTGCCATTGAGGCGGTCGTGGAACGGCTCAGGTCTGGTGAGGGTCCCGTCTTCGATGTAGCCAGCGGGCCGGGGACACTCGTGCGGGAGATCCTGACCGGGACCGATCGGACCGTCATCGCCACAGACGTCAGCGCATGGGTGCTGCGGCGCCTGCGCGACCAGCTGGCGGCCCTGGGCCTGCCAGCTGGTCGCCTTGCCCTGGCAGTCTGCGATGCCCGGCACCTGCCGCTGCGCGACGGCAGCGTCAGCGACCTCACGACCTTCGAGGGCCTCGGGAACATCGCGGCGGACGCTGCGCGCGAGGCGGGCGGGCTGCCGCGCAGTGCCGCGCTCGACCTGCTCAGGGAGTGGCGGCGCGTCGCTCACCGCATGACCTCGGTGCAGTCACTGTTCTCGCCGACGTCCCTCGTGCACCGCGCCGTCCTGGGGCACCACGGCGTTGCAGCCCTTACGTTCCCCGGACCGTTGCATGCCCTGCTGCGCGAAGCTGGCTGGCGGGTGGTGGACGAGCAGACGCGTTCCCTGACCCGACGGCCGACGCCCCGCAGCACGCTGCTACGCGGTGTGCGTATCGACGGTCTGCCCCTGCTGCCGACAAGGGTGCGCGTCGGCTGGCTTGCTGCGACGCCGAGTTCTGATGTTCCGGCCTCTGCAACAGTAGGTCGCCCCTAACGCTCTCGCGCGCCGAGATGATCCAGCGGCCCACATGCGTCGTGCTGGCGGCGCACCGCCCTGAGGTAAAGGTCGACGTACTTCTGGGTCGCCGAGATCCGCGTGGCCAAGGGTCCGCCGCAGGAGGAAGGCGTGGAGCCCCAAGATGCAGCGACCTGCTACCTCTTGGCAGGAATGCTTGGTCGGCCGTGGCATGCACCTTCGTTGCCCGTTAGCTGGCACGAAGACTACGAGGGCCGGTTGGCAGCACCCCTTGCGGTGACGGTGCGGCAAGCCTCTACTCCCGCTAATTGGCATCAGGAGGCAACGTCGAAAATCAGCGGCTATCCGCCGCAAAAAAACAGGAGCGCAGGCTCCACCATTTGGGAGACCTGCGTCTGGAAACTCGCTCTGCAAAAGGCTTGGTGCACGCGGTAGAGCTCGAACCTACGAACCGCCGATTAAGAGTCACGGACCGACCAACGAATGGCTTTGCGATGCGGTTTACGGGGCTTGTTCGACGTTATCTCGGCGGGGAGATCAGCGTCTATTGCTGAGGCAGTTATGGCCTCCTGGCTTTTGGGCGCGATTGGCGTCTCCATGATTATGCAATTCCGGTCTCGGCTTCAGGTAAAGGTGCACTAAGCCACGATCCAGAGTCAGAGACGTTGACTGAACTCTGACGGACGTTCCACAGGATACCCATCACCTAGGTCTCTAGGAAGTCATGGGGCGTTACAACCCGCACGGTTCCGCGGGACTCCTCCGGGAAGTGCCGGATGTTGCCGGTAATCACCACTGCTGACGGCTCGAGAGCGGAAGCCACTTCAAGGAACTTGACGTCATCAGCATCGGGCAGAGAGAGAGTCCACTTTAATGCGGCGACAGCAATCCCATCGCGTTCCACGGCCTCCAACACCAGGTCTACACGAGTCGACTCGAACCCGAACTTTTGCCTCAACAAAACATCGCGGTATTCCGTGAGTATGCGGGCATCGAACGCAATCCTCAGATCTCCGCGCAGGACGGCCGCAAGGAGTCGCGCCGGCAGACTGTCCGCTTTCAGAAGCGCTGACACGACGACGTTTGTGTCCAACACGACGATCGGCATCGCTTTAACCGACGTCATTCAGTTCGCTTCCGATCCCTGCGTGCCAACTCGATTTCGGACTCAATCTCCATATCGGTCAGCCGGTCCAGCCCGCTTCGCGCTGCCCCACTCTGCAGTTCCACCATCGCGAGCGCTGCCCTAGCTTGGCGCTGTGCCCTCAGTACGATGTCAACGGATTCCGCAGTCACCGGAGTAAGGATGGCAACCGGCGCGCCGTTTGAAGTCACAACGACCTCGCTGCGATCGAGTTCTCCCAGAATCCTCGCCGACTGGCTACGCAACTCGCGCACAGACACAAACCGCATACGAGACACCTCCGTGTACACACATGATACTACGTTTTGGAGCTTCACGCTCACCGCCGGAAACCGAGTTTGATTTCCTGCTCGTCTTGTGATTGCTGACGATGTGCCTTCGCAAGCCCTTCCAGGAAGTCCCGGTTCGGGGGCGAGTTAGCGGACGCTTCGTACTTTGGGCGCGCTAAGAAGCCCGTAGGACGGGGGATTAGGCAATGCAAGCCAGAATCATTACGGCGGGTCTCGTCGGCTAAGCCGACATCCAGTGGTTGCGGGACGGGAATGGTTCACCGGGTAGCACCATCATACGACTGAACGCGCAAGAGCTACTTTCGGCTGCCGGCTGCGCCGTTCCCATTCGCTCGGATGGAGAGGTCGCGGAGCGCGCCTAGTTACTCCGATCCCCTGCGGCGCGCTGTTGCGGGGCATATACGCTTCCTGCGTCAAACACCTGGGCGAAGCGAAGGCTCTCTGCGGCGCACA
>JAJYNV010000346.1 GCA_021786135.1 Bacillota bacterium | reverse complement strand
GTCATCCCCCGCGACCCTCAAGGGCGCGATGTTGCCCTCGTGGCCGTTGGTCACCAGCACCTGGCGGATCCCATGTTGATAGAGGCAGTCCACCACGTCCGTGAAGAGGGTTATGAAGGTGGACTGCCTCAACGAGATCGTGCCCTTCCAGGGCATGTGGTAGGGGGTTACGCCGATCACCGAAAAGGGCACGAAGACGGCGTGCAGCTTTTCCGCCACGGCTTTCCCGAAGGCGATGCCCGCCATGGCGTCTGTCCCCATCGGCAGGTGGGAGCCATGCTGCTCCACACTCCCGGTTGGGACCACCGCCAGCTTCGTCTGCGCGAACAGCCTGGCCGCGTCCTCAGCGGTGATCTCGAATAGCGATGTTCCCCAGGTCATGCTCATCCTCCAACGCGCTTAATTGGGCCCATCCGGTGGCTGGCAAGTGCAAACGTGTTCTGCAATCGTTTACGGCCCCAATCTATCAACATGGTGGCGCCGTGTCAAGAGCCAGGATCCTCGCCAGGATCCTCGCTGTCACTGCTCGGCGTCATTTCCCTGCTTCTGACAAAAGAAGAGGACTCCGGGGAAACCCGGGAGTCCTCTTCATGATGCCGATCATGGGACTGAAAACCGCTACAAGCGGTTCGCGGAAAAGAAGCTAGCTGCTGGGCGCCCTGGACGCTCACTGTTGCCCAGGACGTCTCCTCGGCCAGCTATTGGCGTCGGAGTCGCCAGCCATCCGCCGTCGCCTAAGGGTGCATCGAGCTGCATCTCGATGACCTGAGCCACGCGCTCGGCGATCTCTGCTTCCCGCACGGGCCTCAGCGCAACACTTTCCCCTGCGACGACGATGGCAGCGCGCGCCTGCTCCCGAACGTCGGGACGGTCCGCACTCGCCACGCCACACCCGTTCGGGATTACGATCAGGTCGGCATCTCCCGACGCGAGCCTGCCCAGCTCGGTGCTATCACCGACGAGCTCGCGGATTCGCCGACCGATAGCATGAATGTCGACGTCGGGATTACACGCGCCGCAGTACTTGAGCGCCATCTTCAAAGGGGGAGACAAACCACGCGATGCCTGCGCTATGCTCAGGAACCGAGACTTTAGCCGGTTCGGCTGCCGAGTGTGGACCGGCGCAGATCAACCGGACCGGCTAAAGCCTCGATTCCTAGAGTTTCGGTCCACATCATCCCTCCGAGATGCCCGCCAGGCGCAGCGCGAGCCGCCGCTTGTGATCGAGATTGGCCTGGCGCAGGATCATCACTCGCTGCGCCTGGGGCGAGCCCGCGCCGTGCATGGCCTCGGTGAGCGCGGTACCTCCGGTCATGTTCTCGATCAGACGGCCGATACGAATTCGGTGCTCGGCTGGCACTCCGGCGACGCCCTGCATGTATTTCGCCACCAACGGACCCACCTTGGGATTGCGCAGGTCCTTCTCCGACGGCGTGGTAGCGATGAAGCCGCCGGCGATGTCCTGAGCCAGGCGGGCAATCTCGTACAGGAAGCGAGTGACGTTGAGCTTGGCCGTATTGGCGAGCAGCGGATTGACGAAGTAATTGCCAGAGGGGAGCCTGCTGCTCTCGACGGAGCAGGCGATGGCCCCGCAGTAAAGCGTCTCACCCAGGTGCACCATCTCCACGATCTTGTCGCGGATGTGGGAGGCCTTGGCCGTGCCCTGGTACTCGGCCACGGCCACGCAGGCGCCAACCAGCACGTCCGCGAGACCGGTCTTGCAGCCACCGTAGTTCTGTCGGTGATAGCTGGCGAACCGCTCGACCAACGAGCCGGCGAACTCGTGCTCCCGGCACAAGAACACCCGCTCGGCGGGGACGAAGACGTCATCGAAGACAATCAGCGCCTCGCCGCCGACGATGCCGTAGCGGACATTGCCCAGGTCGATGTCGCCGTCCTCCAGTCGCCGGGCGTCGTTGCTCTGGCGGCCGAAGATGTAGGTCAGCCCGGGCGCATCCGAAGGCACCGCGAACGAAACCGCGTAGTCGGCGTCTTCCGGTCCGAGAGCCGCAGAGGGCATCGCGATGATCTCATGGGAGTTCACCGCGCCGGTCTGGTGCGCTTTGGCCCCACGAACGACGATGCCGTCCGGCCGAGATTCCACGATGCGCAGACAAAGATCCGGATCGGCCTGTTTGCTGGGCGGCAGGCTGCGGTCGCCGCGAGGATCGGTCATCGCCCCATCTATCATGAGGTCGGTCTGCTGGATGTAGCGGAGGTAGTCGAGGAAGCGCCGGTGATAGCTGGTGCCGCGCTTCTCGTCGACGTCGTAGGTCACACCGAATAGGGCATTGAGGGCGTCGTGCCCAACGCAACGCTGGAAGCAGGTGCCGGTGCGCTGGCCGATGGCCCGCAGCATCTTGACCTTCTTCACGAGGTCGGTCGGGCTGTGGTGGACGTGCGTGAAACGGCTGATCCGCTCCCCGGTGAGATGGGAAGTGGTCGAGCCGAGATCCTCGGTCTCTACGTCGTTGGCAAAGTCGTAGGTGACGGCGGCGGAGTTGACGTGGGGCCTGGTGGCGGGGTGATCGACGACGTCCTCGATCCGCTCGCCCATGTAGTAGATGTCGCGATGCAGCCTGCGCAAGCTCTCGCGGTACTGGTCCCCCGTCATCATCATGGTGAAGCTCCGCCTAGATCTCCAGGATGCGCTTGGCCTTGAAAGCGGTCCGTTCCAGGGTGCCAAAGGGCTCCAGGCGCAATCCGGGCGTCACTCCCAGCTCGGCCCTGAGCGCTTGGCGCAGCCGGTCGGAGATGCCCGCCGCCTCCTCGCCTGTCCTCTCGGCGACTACGACGCAGGTCTCGACACGGCTGCCGCCGCTCTCCCGGCGCACCTCGATCCGAAACTCGTCAGATAGCTCGGCGAAGGTGCGCACGACCTTCTCCACCTGGCTCGGGTAGAACTTGGCGCCCTTGAAAACGAGCAGGTCGTCGTGGCGGCCGAGGATGCCCCCGACCGCCCGCGCGTGCGTTCTCCCACAGGCGCACCGTTCGGTGGTGATCCGGGCATAGTCGTTGGACCAGTAGCGCAGCATCGGGGTCGCCGTGCGGGTCAGATGGGTGAACACCAGCACTCCGATCTGTCCCTCTGGGACCGGGCGGTGCGTCTCCGGGTCCACGCACTCCAACAGAACGTGGTCCTCGGCGAAGTGAATGCCGGCCTTGGCCTCGCATTCGCTGGCGAAGGTGGGGCCCACCTCGGCCAGCCCGTAGTAGTCGAAGGCGTCTATCGCAAGACCTGCCTCTATCTTTGCCCGGGTGGCCGGGTTCTCTGCCCCCGGCTCGCCCCCGAAACAGCCGAGCCTCAGGGGCAGCGAACGCGGGTCGATGCCCCGCTCCCGCAGGCCCTCCGCGATGTACAGCGCGTAGCTCGGGGTGGCAATCAGCACAGTCGCCCCGGGCATCTGAAGATAGGCGATCTGCTTCTCACCCGACACCCCCGTCCCGACTGGGATCACCAGGCAGCCCAGCCTGTTGGCCGCATAGTGGACGCTCATACCCGCGATCCACAGGCCGTAGGCGAAGGCGTTCTGCACTATGTCGCCCGGGCGCACGCCAAACTGCCACAGTGTTCGAGCCGTGAAGTCGGTGATGGTTTCCACATCGGAGGCCGACCAGATGGTGTTGACGGGCACGCCGGTGGTGCCTGTGGAGGGATGGATCTCCCGCCATTCGGAGGGGTCGGCCACCGGGAAGGTGCCGAGGGGCAGGTTCTGGGC
>JAJYNV010000400.1 GCA_021786135.1 Bacillota bacterium | reverse complement strand
TGGCGGCGCCATACGTAGTGGAGGCAAGACTTCGTCATTCGACAGCGAATTGTACGCGATCTATGTTCTCGCCGGTCACCAGGGTCAGCGCTTGGGCAGCGGCCTGGTCCGAGCTTTAGCTGCGGACCTTCGCGCCGGCGGGTTCAAATCGATGCTCGTTTGGGTCCTCGCAGCCAACGGGTCTCGCCATTTCTACGAAGCGCTGGGTGGGCGACTCGTCAACCATAAGACCACCGAAATAGGTGGAACTGAGCTGGACGAACTGGGTTATGGGTGGGCAGACCTTACCTCTCTATGATCCTCCCTGCTTCCCATACATCACAAGAACTGAGCGATCAGAAGTGCTGCGCGATCCAGGCGTGCACCTCTGGCACGCGGCGGGCGTAGAGCGTCAGATGCCCGTCCACCTCCGAGAGGTGGCGCTGCGCATCGGGCAGAGCCTGCGCGATGCGTCGCCCGTGCTCGTACGGCACCATGAGATCGCGCCTGCCCTGCCAGATCTGCAGCGGTACCCGGATGTCCTGCAGGTCAAACCCCCAGGGACGCACGAAGGCGAGGTCGTCATCCAGCCAGCCGTAGAAGCCGGGTGCGAGTCCATCTCGCATCGTCTGCACCAGCTCTTGCCCGAACTCCCCCGTGAAGACCGCAAGATCCTCGGGGCTCAAGAGCGAGCGCATGGCCTCGACCGCCTCCGCGACGCCGGCTTCGCGCATCCCCTCGTTCGCTGCCGCGATGTGGGCTGTCAGGGCTGTCTCGCCAGCCAGGGCCGCGGAGAACTCATCGATGTTCTCCTGGCCCATGCCCACGAGGAAATCGTTCTCGAGCAGCTCATGGGGCGCGACGGCGGCCAGCGATGCAGCCGCGACGACGCGGTCGGGCAGAAGGGCGGCACAGGCCAGGGCGTGCGGTCCGCCGCCTGAAATGCCCCACGTGGCGAAGCGCTCGGCGCCGAGATGGTCGGCGATCGATAGGGCGTCAGCTGCAGCCTGGGCGACGCTGCGCCCCGGCAACCTGGTCGATCCGCCGTAGCCTGGACGGCTGTAGCTCGCAAGGCGCAGGTGACGGGCTTCAGCGTCGACGATATGCATCGTCAATAGACCGCCGCCGGTGGGCGTACCATTGTGGATCAGCACGAGCGGCCAATCCCGCTCGCCGGCCTCGAAGACCTCGAGTTCCCGACCGTCGGAAAGGGGCACAGAGAAATGGTGCACGTCGAGCAACGCTTCGGCCTCCCTCTCAGGAGGAGTTTCTGGCGCCGGCGGTCCCTTTCCTCCCGGTCAGGGGCCTGGCGGCGGCCCCCCCGGCTGAAGCGCGGGATCGAGGTAGAGTTGGGGATCGGTCGCGATCAGGCGTTCCAGCACCTCGTCACCATCGCGACTTGCGCGGACGACGACGAAGCCCTGCTGGTGCGTACGCACCCTCACGCTCTCCTCCGACAGCTGCTGCCAGATGATCTCCGGAGCCACGATCGTCCACATCAATTGTCCCACCCCCTGTCTCTCGCTCGCGGATGCGGCGCCCCACCTCCGCCATGGCATCCTGCAGGGTGCCCACCCGGTCGATGATGCCCTCGCGAACAGCCTCCTGGCCTACGAGCACCGTGCCCACATCGCGCGCCAATTCCCCTGTGCGCAGCATGAGCTCCTTGAGGTGCGCCTCGCCGATTCGCGAATGACGCGCGATGAAGCGGATGACGCGGTCCTGCATGCGATCGATGTACTCGTACGTCTGCGGTACGCCGATCACCTGGCCGTTCAGTCGCAGTGGGTGCACGGTCATCGTCGCCGTCGGCGCGATGTAGGCGCAGTCCGCAGCGACGGCGATCGGCACGCCGATCGAGTGTCCGCCGCCAAGCACCAGGCTCACCGTAGGCTTGCTGAGCCCGGCGATCAGCTCGGCGATGGCGAGCCCTGCCTCGACGTCGCCGCCCACCGTATTCAGCACAATGAGAAGTCCCTTGATGTCAGGATCCTCCTCGATGGCCACGAGTTGCGGGATCACGTGCTCGTACTTCGTCGTCTTGTTCTGGCTCGGCAGAAGGATATGCCCCTCCACCTGGCCGATCACCGTCAGGCAGTGGATCGGACTGCGGGCCCTGGGCACGTCGGACGTGCCCAGCGACGTAATGTTGTCTTGGGCACGCGCGGCCTCTTTGGCCTCCTCGGAGTCCTCGGCGGGCTTCGTCACCTGGGCGTTCCTCCTCGCCCACTAGCATGCCCGCACGCGCTTCACGTGCGTTCGATGACACGCTCCGGCCGCACGCCGAGATAGACCGCCGCGAGCACGGCGACGCCGCCGACGATCTCGAGCGGCGTCAATCCCTGGCCAAGCCAAAGCCAGCTGAGCAGCGCCCCCACGACCGGCTGGACATAGAGAAAGAGCGCCGCGAATCCGACTTCGGCGCGCCGCACCGCGTAGAACCAGAGAAAGTAGCCCAGAAGGGTCGGCCCCACGGCCAGATAGACCGCCCAAAGCACATCAGCGCGCGGCATGCTGACGACCGGAGGGCCGAACCAAAGCCACGGCAGGAATGCGACGCCGGCCGCGAGGGCACCGATGACGGTCAAGGGCAGCTCGCCCACCTGTTCCGTGACGGGCTTCGAAAACACATTGTAGAAGCCGAAGCACGCCGCCGCTGCGACGAGCAGGAGAATACCCGGGAGATTCGCGTCGTGGCCCGGCCGCGGAGCCCCCGCCAGGAGCCATGTGCCTACCGTGGCGACGAGGAAGCCAACAGGCGCGAGACGCGGCAGAGGCTCCTTGAGCCAGAGCCGCGCGACGATCACCGTGGCCAGAGGCTCGAGGGCAATCGAGATGGCGGCAAGCGACGCCCCGGCAAGGCGGATGCCCTCAATTTGCAGCAAAAAGGCGACGCTGAAGCCCAGCAGGCCGAGCCCGACCGCCGCCAGGAGCATGCGTCCACGCGGCAGGCTCTGTCCCCAGAGCAGCGGCAGGGCGATGACGCCGGAAATGAGGAAGCGCAGGGCGGCAAGGCGTCCTGCGCCGATCGACAGCGCGAGTTGCGAGACAGGATAGGTGGTGGACCAGACCAGGTTCGCGAACAGGACGGCTAGGCCGGCCTGCGCACGACGGGACATGCTCAGATCTCCATGACGATGGGCAGGATCATGGGCCTGCGGCGGGTCCGCTCGAAGACGAACCGCCCCAGTGTGTCGCGCACCAGCGACTTGATCGCCGACCAGTCGCCCATGCGGCGGCTGTCCGCCATCTCCAGCGCCTCGCGGATTCTCTGCTTGGCATCCTCGATGAGCTGGTCCGACTCGCGCACGTAGACAAACCCGCGCGAGACGATGTCGGGCCCGGAGATCACCGTCTGCGACTCGCGATCGATGGCCACGACGACGACAATCACGCCGTCCTCGGCAAGCAGCTTGCGATCGCGCAGCACGATGTTCCCCACATCGCCGACACCGAGCCCATCGACGAACACGGACCCCGAATTGACCTTGCCGACGATGGCGGCGGTTCCTTCGGTGAACTCGTAGACCGAGCCGTTCTCACCGATCAGGATGTTCGGCTTCGGCACGCCGACCGCCTCGGCAAGGCGCGCGTTCGTGATCAGCATGCGGTACTCGCCGTGCATCGGGCAGAAGAAGCGCGGCTGCACGAGCGTGATCATCAGCTTGAGCTCTTCCTGGCTCGCGTGACCGGAGACGTGCACACCCATGCTCGACGAGTAGACGACCTCCGCGCCGCGCTTGTACAGGTTGTTGATGGTGCGGC
>JAJYNV010000256.1:18086-20893 GCA_021786135.1 Bacillota bacterium | reverse complement strand
GTCCAGGAACAGCACGCCGTCCGCGCGCTCGAGCCGGATGGCGAGCGTCCTTTGGTAGTCGCCGTCGACGATCCAGCGGTCAGCCTGCACAAGCTCCCGCTGCATCGATGCCCATTCGGCGTTCGGCCTTGCCTGCCAGCCGGGCAGCCAGTAGAGCGCATCGAGATGCCAGAGAGGCAGGCCGAGGGTCTGGGCAAGCACGCGCGACGCCGTCGACTTGCCCGCGCCGCCCGACCCGAGCACGGCGATGCGGCTGCATTGCCGCAGTCGCTCTGCGGCTGCCTTCGCGTCGAAGGTTGCAGCTCTCATGCGCCGGTCCCGTCGACAGCAGCGCGGATGGCCCTGCCGAGGCGCGCCTCAAGCTGCCCCTTGGTCAGGACCGCATGCAAGTCAGCCTGGCGCGCCCAGGCGAGGGCATCGCGGTCCACATGCGCGCCAAACGCCACCACGGGCATCCGGTCGGATGCCCAGGCGACGACACCCATGCGCGCCTCGGCGGACAGCCCGAGGTCGAGCACCAGGGCCGCGGGATGCTCATCGAGCAGTGCGAGAGCCTGCGGCAGGACCCTCCGCGCCTGAAAGCCCTCTTGCCGCACGAGCGCCTCGATCTTCGCGGTCAGGAAGAGATCCTGCGTCACAATGGCTATCAAGGACATGGCAGCAACGTACCATGCCGGCCCTTGAGATGCCAGGGCGTCACAATGCTCCGAAATCGCTCAGGGGCCAGATCGCCCAGAACGCCACGCCAGCTACCGCGGACAGCTTCACAGGTCCGAAGACGCGGCTGTCGTCGCTGTCGTCCCGATGGTCGCCGAGCACGAAGATGTCCCCCGCCGGCACCTTGTAAGGCCGCATGCTGTAGCTGTCCATCGTGCTGACGCCACGATGGACGAGAAACGGCTGCGGCATCTTCCTGCCGTTGACGTAGACCTGCCCTGCCACCATGGACACGGTCTGGCCGCCCGTGGCGATCACGCGCTTGATATAGTCGCCCTGATAATGGGCAATCGGCGGCCGGAAGACGACGATTTCGCCATAGTGCAGCGACATGAAGCGCGGGGAGAGCTTCTCCACCAGCACGCGCTCCTGGTTTTGCAGGGTGTTCTGCATGGAGAATCCATCCACCACGAACGGCTGCACGAGAAACGACCGTAGCAGAAACGCGAGCACAAGGGCGACAACGATGACCTCGATGCCGTCGCGCAGAGCCCTGCGGGGCCGCTGCACCATCGCCGATCCCCACCTCAGCTGCAACTTGACGCGCCAATCTATGGCAGTTCGCCCGTTCGCGGACGCTTCCTGCCTGCGCCCAGATGCGGACTTTGGCCGCCAACACGGCTGGCCTCGGTCGCCATCGGCCTGGAGGACTTGGCACTCGGCGCCGTTCTCCTATGCGGTCCGACCGCTCCGCTGGCACGGCGCGGATGAATCTCCCATCTGCCGACCAGGGGTTCCTTCCCGCCAGCCAAGATCGCGCCCGGTCTCCCAGACAGCAGGACCTCGGCCGGTCCCTGCCGTAGCGACAGGTATCCGGCAAGTGGTCCGACAACGCCCATCGGGGGCAGGACCGCGAAAGGGCGAATCACGCATGTCGACCTTGCGCTTCTACGATCGCGTACGGGATCTGACGCTTCTTCTCGCTCAGACGCCATCGGTCAATGGCACCGACGGAGAGGGCGAAATCCTCGAAACAGCGTATGGCCTACTCCTGCAACACCCTTTGGCCAATGGCCGCTTGAGAGTCTTCCGCGGCGAGGATCCGAACGGCCGACCAGCCTTCGTGCTCGCGCATCTCGTGGGGGAAGGCCGGAGCGCAGTGCTGCAATTCGGTCACATCGACACCGTGGGTGTCCAGGACTACGGCACGCTCGCCCACCTCGCCTTCCGCCCGCTGGAGCTCACCCGTCACATCGCAGAGGACGCGCTGGGCCAGGAGCTGGGGCAGTTGGCGCGCAGCGGCCGCTGGCTCTTCGGCCGAGGCGTGCTCGACATGAAGGCCGGCGTGGCCGCGACGCTCGCCGTGCTCGAACATTTCGCCCAGCAGCCAGCCGGCGGCCACCTGCTCGTCGCGCTGACGGCCGACGAGGAGGCGGGATCGCAAGGCATCCGCGCGCTCGCACGGTTCCTTGTGCCCTACCTCAGTCAGGAGGGCCTTCACCTCGCGGGCATCATCAACACCGACGCCACTGGTCCGAGGCCGGGCAGCGATAACCCCGCCGACCGCTTTTCCGATCTGGCAGCGATAACCCCGCCGACCGCTTCGTATACTCGGGCAGTGTCGGCAAGCTCCTGCCCTGCGCCTATGTGCGTGGCGTGCCGAGCCACGTCGGCGAGCCCGAGGCTGGTCTTGACCCCGACTACGTCCTGGCGGAGATCACCCGCCGCACGGTGTACGCAGAGGGCTTGCGCGATGGTCACGGCTCGGAGCGCAGTGCCTTACCGGTGTCGCTGCAGGCGCGAGACGACAAGGCGTCCTATGACGTCCAGACGCCTCTCCCCGCCGCAGGCTGCTACAACGTCCTCTATGTGGAGCGCCGGCCGCAGGAGGTGCTGCTGGCCTTCAAGGCCATCGCGGAGGAAGCCGTCGAAGCGGTCCGGGCTCGGGTCAGGCAATCCTTCGGCCAGGCACCGGCGCTCAAGGTCTATACATTCGAGGATCTCGTCCGCCGCGCCGAGGCAGAGGCCCTCTGGCCCGAACTCAGCAGGAAACTGGCGGAGGGTGTGGTCGGCGTCTCCGGCCCCTCCCCCCGCATCCGCGTCGTCGCGCAGCTGGCCGACGCGGTGCTCGGACGGGAACCCGCGATCGT
>JAJYNV010000256.1:0-18076 GCA_021786135.1 Bacillota bacterium | reverse complement strand
TTCGGCAACGGCCTGATCCCCAAGGTGTCGACCGCCGAGGCGGGCCGCCTGACACTCGAGCGCACCCTCCGAGAGCACGCGGCGCAGACGGACAACCACTACCGGCAAGGTCGCTTCTTCCCACTTATCAGCGACCTCAGCTTCGTGGCGGGCTCCGAAGACTGGCAGGACCAGACTTTCTGGGCGAACGACCCCGTCGCCGTCCTGTGTGGCAAGGAGGAGGCCCCCTCGCTCCTCGCCGACGCCGTCTTCATGATCGGGCCGCACGGTGAGGGTGCCCACCGCGTGGACGAGCGCCTCCACATGCCCTACAGCTTCGAAGACGTACCAGAGATCCTCGTCCATTTGACCGAGGATCTCTGGGCACCGCAAAAAGCCTAGTCCGGAAGGAGGAATCGCTTGGCGTCGCCAAGGAGCCTCGGGCTCATGCCCTGGCAGCTGCCACCCGGTCCCAGGAACACGATCTGCGATGTGCCCGGCGTCCGGGTCGGTCACAGCACGGTCCGCGAGGATGCGCCGGCCGTGGCGCGCACCGGCGTGACAGTCGTCGTGCCCGACGCGAACCTGCCCGTCGAGCGCCTGCCGGCCGCCGCCGTCGTGTTCAACGGGACCGGGGAGATGACCGGGTTCCATCAGGTGAACGAGTGGGGCGCGCTTGAGACCCCGATCGCGCTGACGGGCACGGCGGCCCTGCCCATGGTGCTTGCGGGCCTGTCGGAGCACATGTTCAGCCTCTGCCCGGCACTGGGGCGGACCATGTCCCCCTGCCTGCCAGTCGTCGCGGAATGCAACGACATGTGGCTTTCCGACGCGCGCGCGTGTCCTGTGCGCCCGCGCCACGTTCACGAGGCCATAGCCTCCGCATCGAGCGAACAGGCGATGTGGGGCTCGGTCGGGGCGGGTACCGGCATGGTCTCCTTCGGCTTCAAGGGTGGCATCGGCAGCGCATCGCGACGGATCGAGGTCGGCGGCGAGACGTTCCACCTGGGGAGCGTCTGCCTCGTTAACTTCGGCCAGCCTGGAGACCTCACCATCCTCGGTCGGGCGATGGGCCATCTGCCCGGCGAGGTCGTGCGCCGGCCGCAGGCGCCGCCGCCGCCGGACGGCTCCCTCATCGTAGTTCTCGCGACCGACGCGCCCCTAGACCACCTTCAGCTGCGCCGCGTCGCCGCGCGGGCGTCGCTCGGCATGGCGCGCGTCGGAAGCTACGGACGGCACGGCAGCGGCGATCTCTTTCTCGCCTTTTCCACCCAGGCCCTTCGCGACGACCCGGAGCTCGCCTTCAGCCAGCGCCGGACGCTCCGCCCAGACCTCCTGACCGACTTCTTCCGCGCCGCCGTGGAGACGACCGAAGAGGGAGTCCTTCATGCCCTCTTCACGGCCACGGATGAAACAGGCTTTCTCGGGCGGAGCGTAGCCGCCCTGCCGCAGGCCGAGGTCGTCCGGCGCATGAAGGCGCCGGCGGGCGAGCCCTGAGGTCCGCCCGCCTCGCCTTCACGGCTGCTATTCGAGCGTGAAGCCGGGCCGGATCGCGAAGGGCTCCGGCCTGAAGCGGCCTGGGTTCAGGTGGGGCGCCTCAGCGAGCTCCAGCGCCACCTTCGCCGCAAGTTCTCCGAGTGCGGGACCGCGCATGACGCCGATACCGTTGTCGCCACAGGCGACATAGAGGCGTTCCGCAAGGCGGCCAAGCAGAGGACGGCGGTCCGGCGTCGCGCCCACGAGTCCCGCCCAGCTCGAGCGCAGTCCTGCCCGCTCGCCGAGGCTCGAGACCATCAGGAGGCGCTCCGCTATCTCCTCCTCGAACTGGTCGTCGCCCGAGGTCTGGTAGTCGTCGGGATCGAACTCGCTAAGGCGTGTGCCGTCGCCGGCGAGTACGTCCTTCTCACCGTCCGGCACCATGTAGACGTCCGTCGAGAGGTGCCAGACCATCGGCAGGCGGTGCGACTCGGCAAGTTCGAGCGACGACAGTTGCACGCGGTACGGCAGCAGGGCGAGATCGAGTCCCGCCAGGCGCACCAGCTTGCGTGTCCAGGTGCCTGCAGCGATCAGCAGACGTTCGCCCTCGTACGTCTCGCCGCCGGCCTGCACGAAGACCTTGCCGGATGTCAGGCGGATGCCGTCGACGCGGCTCTGTGTGCGCAGGGTGAGGCCGGCCTCCCGGGCTTCCGCCGTCGCCTGCTGAGCGTAGGCTGTCGGATTCAGGTGCCAGTCGTTCGGCGTCCAGAGGGCGACCGTATCCTGCCGCAGCCTGTCAAGGCGCGGGTAGCGGCGCGTGATCTCCTGCCGGTCCAGGAGCTCGAAAGGGATGCCGCGCGCCTTGAGATCCGCGGTGCGGCGTTCGAGGGATGCGACGTGCTCGCCTTCGGCCAGGCTCAGTAGCCCGACCCTTTGTGCCACCGATACGTCACCGCTGTGCTCGCGCGCCTCCGCAAAGAGCGTCCGGCTGCGCTCGACGAAGTCCTGGTCCTCCGGGTGCCAGAGGAGGTCCGTGAGGATGCCGCCGGACTTCGCCGAGCTTTCCTGCGCCAGCCCGATGTTGGCCTCGAGCAGAAGAACGGAACGAACACCCGCGCGCACGGCCGCCTGCGCCGCCGCGCTTCCCCATATGCCTCCGCCCACGATGACAAGATCGTACGTCAAGGGACATCCTCCATTCGGCTGCCGCCGTGAACGGGGCGGCTCCGTAGCCCTGTGGGCTTCGTAAGGCGGACGTCCACTTCCTCCCGCCAGACATGCCCGGGTGCTCGTCGGCCGAGAGGAAAGGAGCGAATCGACCGCGGCGCGAAGAGGTTGACCGAGGCACGTGGCACATAGGCTTTGGGAGACAGCCCAAAATGCGCCCCGGAGCACCGCACCGCCAGACACCCGTTCCGCGGGCCAGGCCGAAGGGGCCATCTCCGCTACGGATATGTGCTGTTCGAGCGTGTGCCTGACGACGGCCACGCCATGGATCATCCTGCGTTCAGGATCCTGCTCGACAATTCCTGCTGGGGGGTGGTCCCGTGCGCCTCAGATTGCTCGTGACGGCTGCCGTCCTGCTCAGCCTCACCGCCATGGCCTGGCCGCAGACGACGCGAGATGGGATCCGGCAGATTCGGGAGCCGCACTCTCACGCTACTGCCGTCGCAGCATCGGCCCCAATGCCGCGCACCGCCCTCCAGGCGGCCTGGCAGCAGGCCATCGCGAGCAGTCCGGTGACGCAAAGCGCGCACTTCTCCGCCTACGCCTACGATCTAACGACCCATGAGGTCCTGGCCACCGTCAATCCCGACAGCCGGCAGATCCCCGCGTCGGTCATGAAAATGTTCACGACCGCCGCAGCACTTCAGGATCTGGGACCTGGCTTCACCTACAAGACGAGCGTCGAGACGTCGCCCGGAGTGGTCGCCGGTCAAGGCGGGCCGATCTACCTCGTCGGCGGGGGCGATCCCTGGCTCGAGGCAGAGGGGCAGTCCGGGCTCGAGCAGCTCGCCGTCCAGGTCGCGAGGAAAGTGCGCAACGCCACGCAGGTGGTGGGTGTCGGCACACTCTTTGCCGAGCCGCGCGTCGGGGCCGGCTGGTCGGCAGGCGAGCTCTCCACCGACTACGGCACGGGAGCGGATGCACTCGAGGCGGAACTCTCGTCGGTCGAGCTCTTCGTCCAGGCCGGCAGCCGAGCCGGAGCGCCGGTGACCGCCTCTGTCCACTACCTCGGCCGCATCGCGCTGCCGAGCTACTTCACACTGCACGTCACGGCCAGGACCGTCGCCGGCGCCAGCCCTCCTCCCGACGTCACGCGCCTTCTCGGCAGTGAGACGATCGTCGTCGCGGGTACGATGCAGGCAGGCACGAGCCTCGCCCTCAACATCTCTCCCGCCGACCCGGCCCGCTTCGCCGCGGCGCTCTTCGAGGCCGCTCTCGCGCAGCAGGGCGTGCGCTTCACCGCCCCCGCAACGTCTGGCAGCCTGCCCGCAGGCCAGAGCGTGATCGCGACGCTCCCCTCTCCGCCGCTCAGGCTCCTGCTGCCGCTTCAGAACCGCTACTCCATCAATCAGATGGCGGACAATCTCTTCCGCACACTCGGGGTCAAGAAGGGAGGCGGCGGTTCGGCGTCCGACGCGGAGGCGGCCATGAACGCCTTCCTCACCCAGGCCGGTCTCAGCGGCATGCCGCCGCAGTACGACGGATCGGGCCTCTCGCCCCTCGACCTCGAAAGCGCCCAGGGCGTCGTCTCGCTTCTGACCTACGCCGCGTCGCGCCCGTGGTTCCCCTACTTCCGCACGTCGATGATGGAAGCGGGCAATCCCGATCCGCAGGTCTGCGGCATCCTCTGCGGCCACTTCGTGGGCACGCCGGCGCAGGACAAGGTCTGGCTGAAGACGGGTAACCTGGAGAACCAGTGGAACTACGCCGGTTACGCCACCGCCGCGAACGGCGACCAGATCGCCTTCGCGATTCTCGAGGAGGGGCCGCTCGCGACGGCTCTGGCCAGTTCCGCCCATGGTCTGAGCCCGATCGACCAGATGGTGGTCGATCTCGCGACATGGCCGCAGGAGCCGCGGGCAGCCCTGGCGCCGCCGGCGCCCGGACAGCCTCCCGCTGTGCTGCAGCAGGTTCTCCAAGGATTGCCCGAGGCGTCTGGGGCCGTGCAGGGCGCGGCCATGCTCAACCTCAAGACTGGACGGATGGTCTATGCGTCCGCCGCGCAGCAGCTCGTGCGCACCAACTGGCTGCCGCGCGTCGCGCTCGTCGCCGCCGCGCTGACGGCAGGTGCAGGCCAGTTCGGGCGGCCGACCGTCTCGGCTGGCGGCCCGGTGCGAAGTGGCGTGCTCGAAGGGCCACTCGTTCTCGACGGTGCGATGGATCCCACCCTCAGTCCGTCGAACCTCGCCGCGCTCGCCGCCCAGGTGCGTGCGCAGGGCATCCACGCCGTGGCTGGACCTCTGCTCTACGTGCGGGTCGGTCCAGCCATCGGCGATGCCTCGCGCTGGCCCGAAGGCGCCACCTGGGAGGAACTCGGCCAGAGCTACCTTCCGCCTGAGGGCCGGCTCATCTACGGCGGGGATCTCGTGACGATCCAGGCAACGGCCGTGGACGGACATATCGCGACGAGCCTCTCGCCAGGGGACGCCCCGATCAGCGTGGCGACCCACGGAGTCACGATCGTCCCGCAGGGAGCGGGCGGCATCACGGCGTCCTGGTCGCCCAGCCTCGACTCCTTTGTGCTGACTGGCAGCCTCGCGGCTGGCCAGACCGGGAGCGTCACGGTAACGGCGCCCGACGCCGGCCTCTTCGCGGCGACCGAGTTCAAGGACGCCCTCCTGGCGGCGGGTGTGCTCATCGGCAAGGGTATCGCCGCAACCAGCGGCATCGGCGCTGCGGACGAGATCGCCTCGATCGCGGGACCGTCCCTCAGGTCACTCGCCCGCCCGCTCCTCGCCAGCCCCTCGACGCTCGATGCCGCAGAGCTTGGCATACTGCTCGCGGGCAAGTCGAACCAGCCGTTCAAGGCGATGCTTGGAGCGACAGACATCGTACCCGATGTCACCGGCAGTTCCTTCAATGACTACATGACGCCGACGAGCGCCGCCCTGCTACTCCGGCGCATCTGGCAAAGTCCCGCTGATCTGGCGTTGCGCCAGGCCCTCGGCACAAGCGGCGTGTGGCAGGTCTCGGCACCAGGCACCGCCCTGGCCGTCGGCTATGTCACCGGCAGCGACGGCACCCCGTACGCCATCGCGGTCCTCGAGAGCGGTCTCATCTGGCACGGCGGCTTCGGCGAGACGATCGTGCCGCCTCTTCCCTGACGTCGAGGCGAGCCTGAGGTCGGGCACCCTACTCCCGGAAACGGGGGATGGTGCATGAAAGCGAAGCGACGGTCGGTCCGCGTGCTGCTCGCGCTCCTTGCCCTGACTGTGCAAGGCTGCAGTGCCGGCCAGGGCGCGGGCAGCGCCCCCGATCCGCCCCTGCCGGCCATGTCTGCCGCCATGCGCGGCATGACCGAAGCAGGGTACAAGCCGCAGGTCTTCGACACACCGCAGGTGACCCAGGAACTCGCGCGGATGAAGCGCGACGGCATCACCTGGCTCGCAATCCAGGTGGCGTGGTTCCAGGCGACAAACGCGTCGGTGCGTATCGCGCCCGACCCGGCCAAGACCCCGACCGACGCGAGCGTGCGCGCACTGATCGCCCGGGCGCACGCCTCGGGCATGCGCGTGTTCCTGAACCCGTTCGTCAATTCGCTCGAGGGCGGCGGCTGGCAGGCGAACTTCAGGCCGGCGTCTCCGGCCAAGTGGTTTCTGAGTTTCGACAGCTACCTCGCGCACTACGCGCGCCTTGCCCAGGCGACCCATGCCGACCTCTTCGCGATCGGCGACGAGTTCGACAGCCTGGACACCGTGCCGGCCTACCGCCCGTACTGGCTCCGGGCGATCGCCGTCGCCCGACGGTACTACCACGGTCCGATCGTTTACGGCGCCGACTACCCGAACTACCAGCAGGTGACGTTCTGGCAGGCGCTGGACGACGTCGGCGTCGACGCCTACTTCCCGCTCTCGCAGGAGAGCGCCCCGTCCGTCGCCACTCTTGCCGCCAGTTGGCGCGCGGTCGCGGGCGAGATCCAGGCCTGGCGCAAGTCGACAGGCCTCGATCGCAAGGGCTTCATCATTACCGAGCTCGGCTACCCGTCGGAGGACGGGGCTGCGGCGCAGCCTGGTGCATGGCTGCCGCACCAGCCTGTGAATCTCGTTCTCCAGCAGCGCCTCTATCAGGCGACTTTGACGACGATCGGACAGGAGCCTTGGCTGCGCGGCCTCTTCTGGTTCTGGTGGGCAAATCCGTCCAACCCGAACTGGCAGGGCGGGCCGCGCGACAACGGCTATACGCCGCGCGGGAAGCCGGCTGAGGCCACCCTGCGGCACTATTACAACGGCCCTGGCGGGACGGCTTGACGCCACGCGCCCGACGAGCTCCACCGACCGATCCCGCGCTCGGCATCCTGCGCGAGCGCTACGCCGATGTGAGCTGAGTCGCGAGCAATTCGAGGAAATGCGGCGCGACCTCACCTCGAGATGACGACAAAGGCGTGTGCCGAGGCGCATGTGAGCCGAACGGCCATTGCGGCGGCGGCTGCGGCGATTGCGTTGGAATCATGGGACTTCTGCTCGGACCAGACATCGCGCGGAGTGCCTGTGGCCCCTTCCCTACGGCATGATGTCGTACGTGCTGGGCCACGTGAGACAGGTGAGTCAGGTGCCAGGTCCTTCGGGCATGATGCTCTACCGAGGCGCGGCGGGCCCAAGGGCGCCTCTTCCGCGTTCGCAATGATGGACGGCTCGTGCGGTAATGGTGCCTCACCTACCAACGCTTCGATCTGCCGCTCATGATGTGCCATCGGCGTCCAGGCATGACAACCACGCCTGGGGTACGAAAAAACCGGGACCGGTCAAACGACCGGTCCCGGTTGTCTGCGTCTAGGCTTAGTACCGACGCGGGCGCTCCTCGCGCGGACGCGCCTCGTTGACGGTCAACTGACGGTCTTCCCAGGTCGAGCCGTTCAACGCTTCGATGACGGCCTCGGCCTTATCGGCCGGAACCTCCACAAAGCCGAACCCCCGCGACCGTCCCGTTTCCCGGTCGGTAGCAATGCGAACCTGAAGGACTTCCGCGTACTGCGCCACGGCCTTCTGCAGGTCCTCGCTCGTGACCGACCACGGCAGGTTGCCAACGTAAATGGTCTTCTGCAACTCCATACACTCCCATCGGAACCGCGTTCGTCTGGAAGTGTATGGAGGCATTCGCTCTTCAGCGGGTGAGTCCTCACAATCCCTAGTACGACTATCGTAGCTTACCACATCGTGGCAAGCGTATGCAAGAGGCGCTACCGCCTCGCCTCGAGACCCCCCCATCACTCGCCCTTGAGGTAGTCGATCACCTGCTGCGCCCGATACGATTCCCGGTCCGCGAGCAACTCGCGAATGCGCAGGATCTCGTCGCCGCTTGTCACAATCGGTGGCTCCACTGCCCGGTCCTTCTGCGTCTGCGGCACGCCCGCCGACGCCATCAATCCGTTGCACAGGCACTTTCGCCCTTCCGTCTGCGCGACAGTTCCCCCCTTGGCCACATAGTCGCCTACCGGCTCCGCGGGACACCGGTAGCCTACTCGGCCGCTCTCCTCCCGGTAGGCCTCGCGCAGGTAGCCGAGGTCGCAGATGCGCTTTCGGTCGGAGTAGACTTCGCTCTGCGAGAGTGTCTGCGCAAGTTCCACAACCTTGAACGGGAAACCCGTCGGAGACGCCAGAGGGTCGGTACGGACAGACAGGTTCCCAGCACGAACCGCGGCGATGACCCGGTGGCGGACGCTTTCCGTAAGTCCTGACTCGTCGCAAAAGGCGAAGAGGGTGCCCACCTGGATACCCGCCGCCCCCATCGCCTGCGCCTTCGCCACACTGCCTCGAAAGCCGAACCCTCCGGCGAGCCAGTACGGGTAGCCGAGCGCCGCTACCTCATCGAGGTCGACGACATCGCGCTCGCCGTAGACCGGCTGTCCCGTTTCGTCCAGATGCGCCTGCCCACGTGCCGGTGCGTTGTGTCCGCCAGCTGTCGGCCCCTCGACCACAAATCCCTGGATCGCGCCGTTTGCCTTCTTGGCCATCATGGTGGCCAAACTGTGCGCCGCGACGATCGGGAAGAAGGCAGGCCGCGGCAGGGGCTGTGCCGAGGTGGACGCATAGGCTGCCGGGTCAAAAGGCGCCCACTGCTCAGGGTCGCCCCGCTGCGCGCCAGCTATATCAATCTTCAGGGCCGCCGCTTCGTGCCGCGCCATGCGGTCGAGAGCGCCGGGAATCTCACGCGGGATGCCGGCACCCATCAGCACGACATCGACGCCCGCATGCATCGCGCCATACAGCACGGCCAGGTTGGGCAGCGGAACCTTGGTCAGCAGGTTGATGCCGACAAGGCCCCGGTGCCCATGCTTCGCCAGCCAGACCTCCACGTAGGCAGAGAGCATGGCGACAGCCTTGCGCCAGTGGTTCGATGTCAGGGTCCACATCGGCAACCTGGCATAAGGCTTGCTTGCTGGCCTCCCGTCCGCAAGGAAATAGCGGTTCAGGAACTCATGCGCAAGTGCTGGCCACGGACTGGCGGCAAGTGCCTTGCGAACATGTCCCCCAATGTCGCCATCCTGCATGCGTCGCACCACGACGGTGTCTATGCCCGTACCGGAAACCACGCCGAGTTGCCCCGCCATGGAGACCGCGCGCGCGAGGGACCAGTGTGAGACCGCTACACCCATGCCTCCCTGGATGATGGCTGGCCACGCGGTCCCGGCGGAAACGGAGTCGCGCACGGGGTCGCCACGGAACCGAAGGTACTCTATGTGGAACACGTCCTTTCCAGGGTAGGCCCGACATCCAAGTCTCATCCGCTCCCGGGGGTTCTAAATTTATGGGGCGTGGACGAAATCGTCCACGCCCCGTGGCTACCGAATGCTCCATTCAGTTTACCACATCTGCAAACTCAAACAGATGCAGGTACAGAGATTCCCGGCTTCCGCAACATCGGGCGCTGGTTCCACATTAGACCAGTGGATGCCGTCTCGGTTACAAAGCCACCGAGCTGGCGTAAAGGGACCGTTCAGTCGTGGGCCGCAGCCCATTGCACAAGATGCTGACAGCTGTTGAGCTCGGGGTCGAAGAGCTGGTTGCAGTCGGGGCAACGGACAACCTCGAGTCCTGTCGTGCCGTCGCTCGCGTTGCAGGCGAAGTGCCGCCAGAGTTCGAGCCCGCGAGGGGTCACGCAGCGCGTGCCGCCCACCTTGGCGAAGGCCTGCTCGAGCGCCGTCTGGAGCGTGAAGAGCGCGGCCACCTGCATCAGCCTGCGCGTCGACATGCGCAGCACCCCATCCCTCGTCTCGGGCATGGGCCGCTCCCTGCGCCTGTGCAGCACCGGTTTGTGGATCACCACCCGGCCGTAGGATCCAGCCACGCGGTGGGCAAACTTTCGGTAGAGATCCATCCTGAAGCCGAGGCACTTCTCACGCAGGTTTGCTTCCCACTCCAGTCGCCTCTTATCCCTCCTGCGCCACTCCTCAAGCCGCGCAAAGGCGGTTTCGTCGCCTTGGAACCGGTGGCACCGCCAATAATCGGTCAGGGCCCGAAGGGCCTCGGGCGCATGCGATGATCGCTCGCGGCACGGGGCGGCAAGCCAGCCTGGCACGATGTCGCCGTGCGCTACGTGCCATGCGTCGAACTCCTGGGCGGCCGCACGGTACGCCTTCGCGCGCTCAGAAGCCAGGCGGTCGAGGGTCTGGAACCGCTCGAGGAGTCGGTTGGGCAAGACGAACTCCTCGAGCGAGCCCTGGGATCCGAGGCACACCGCCACCCGCAGACCGTCCGTGTGCGGTTCGCAACCGAGAGCGACGGCCAGCGTCGGCGCCTGCAAGGCGCGCTCGTCCGCTGCAGCCCCGACGTGCACGGTGAGCAGGAGCGCATAGACAAAATGGGTACCGACGCGCCGCCGCAGCACCTCGGCAGCCTTGACGGCGGCACCATCCGGCAAGGGACGGTGCATCACCAGCGGCAGTTCCAGCCAGATTGGCTCACGGCCGCGCGATGCGACGCGGATACGCATCTGGGTGCGGGAACGCCGTCTGCGTTCGCCGCGCGACATGTGCTCCCAATCGGTGAAGTCGACCGGATCGATCTGCAGCATGCGGCTCCACTTCGAATCCGCGTCGAAAATCCGGCGCATGGTGAACGGACGGTCCCGGTCCTTCGCCACGTGCTCCAGTCGGACAGCCCAGAATCCGGTGCCGTCATGCGTCCGCGGGTGCAACTGCGCCGGCCTGCCGCCTCTTGTCAGGCTTTGCTCCGCTCGCCTTCTCGCGACCTCATAGCGATCGCGGACCAGCATGGAATTGCCCCAGTAGAGTCCTCGCGCGGAAAACTCCGCATAGGCGCCGCGCGCAGCCTCCCGCCGCCAGGCGCCGAGCGCCTCCACGTGCACTCGCACATCTTTCCAGTGGGCGCTCCGGGCTGCATAGAGGTTTTTCTGAAGATCCTGCCGCCGCCGCTCGAGCGCCTCGGCGCGCTGTCGCCACTCAAGCCGAACGCCCTGCCGGCCCCGCCTCGCCTCTTCGATCTCTGCCCTGACCGCAGCCAACTCCGCGAGGGTGGTGTCCAAATCCCGCGCGATTTCCTCCACCGGCTGTACGGACCCCCACGCCGCACGCTCCCCCTGCCGGTACCGCAGTTCGATGTCCGTCAAGGCGTTCCAGTAGCCGGTTTCAAGCTCGAGTTGCAGTTCAGCCTGCGGTAGAAGTTCCACCGGCTGACCGCAGCCGTATTTGTAGATACGTGTCGTCCCGCCCTTCACCCCATGCATAACTGAGAGCCTCCTGCATCGGCAGTCGGACCATAACCCGGACTACGCAGGAGTCATCAGCCTTGCGGCGGTTAACGGCGGAACTCCATCGCCGTCGGATCACCCGGGTCACAAGAGACCCGAAAGCTTGAGCCAGACGATTCCCCCCATCAGCACCAGCATGACGTAACCGAGATAGTGGCTGAGATGCCCCGTCTGAAGTTGCTGGATTGCCGCCACAGCACGTCGCGCGGCGCCAAGGAGCGGCCGGAAGAGGTTCGCCACCAGCCGGTCGACGGCATCGATCTGCACTTCCACGACGTCTTCTGTCATCGTGCGCGTGCTGCGATGCCGGATCACCGGAGCGAACGCGAGACGCAACGGCTGCGCCGTGCCGTCGGCCGTCCAACTGTAGGCGGATGTGTACGCCTCACCTCCGGTCCACGGCGACGGCATGGCCGCACGCCGCGGAAAGCGCCTGAGCCAGAGCCAGCGCAGCAGCGCGACCAGCGCGACGATGCCGCCGCCGAACCAGAGGAGATCCCACGGCGATGTGGCGGTGAAGCCTCCGGCCGGGAAGAGGATGACGCCTTGCGTGCCGGGCAGTCCGGTGAAGATGCGGCCACCGAGCGAATCGAGCAGCGCCGTGGTGCCAGGCTGCGTGAACGTGGGGGCGACGAGTCCCGTGGCGCCGGTCGCCTGTGGCGAGACGGCGGCGAGCCAGGGCACGATCCATGTCGTGCCTAGTCCGGCAAGCCACGCTATGACGGCGCCGAGCGCGACGCCGAGCGTCTCGAAGAGCCCAGGGCGGAACTCGGCCTTGGTGCGCAGGGGACCGAGGAAGATCGAGGCATACCAGCGCAGGATCGCGGTAGCTCCGCCGGCCGTGACGAGGGCGACCACGAGCACCACGGCCAGGAGCGCCGGGCGCAGGCTCGTCGCCGCACCCATGAACATGCTCTCAGCGGCCATCCACTCCGCGAGGTAACCGCCCGTCGGTGGCATGCCCATGAGACCGGCTGCCGCGCAGAGGGTCAGGATCGCAAGGAGCGGCGAGGTGTGATAAAGCCCGCCGAGACGGTTCAATGCACGCGTTCCCGTCGCGCGCTCGATCCAGCCCGATGCGAAGAACGCCGTGAACTTCGCGCCCATGTGCATCAGGAGAAGGGTGTATACGCCGCTCATCGCCAAAGACGCCGCAGCCTCTTGCCCCGCACTTCTCAGGACGTAGGACAGTCCGAGGCTCGTGAACGCAAGTCCGATCCACTCCACCGTGGAATATGCAAGGACCCGTTTGTGGTCGCCGTCCACAATCGCATGGATGACACCGAGCAGGGCACCGGCGAGGCCGAGCACGACCATGCCCCATGCCACTCCTGTCCCCGGCGGCGCCCATGCGAGCCATCGCATCAGACCGACCATGGCAATTGTGGTCGTGACGCCGGAAAGGGCGGCAGCGGCAGAACCCGGTGCCTCCGGCTCCGCAAGCGGCAGCCAGATCTGAAACGGGAAGAGCCCCGCCTTCGCTCCGAGGCCGACGATGCCGAGCGACGCGATCAGATCCGCAAGTCCAGGCGCTCGATCGCCCCCGCCAGCCGAAAGGAGGAGAGCGCCAAGCAGCAGCGCCGCCGCGCCGGCCTCGCTCATGACGAGCATGGCCCATCCGGACCGGGCCGCCCGCTCGGTCGTGCCCTGCGCGACCACCATGCCGTAGACGGCAACGGCCAGCACACCCCACGCGACCACCATAGCGAGCGGAGACGCGGCCGCCAGAAAGGCGGCCACTGCTGTACCCAGCCAGGCAAGCGAAACCGCCTGGCCCTTGCCGAAGCCCTGGTACCGGAATGCGAGACCGGTCACGAAGAGCAGCCCTTCGCCCATGACACCCCAGAACGCGGACCATGGCGTGAGGGTGTAGCGCAGCGAGCCCGCCACGGTGCCGACAGACAGCACCGCCCCGCTCCCCTGCGCCAGCGCAATCACCATCTGCGCGAGGAGCAGTGCGAGCGCGACGAAGGTCAGCCCGTAGACGAGTCTCGGACGAGCGCCGTAGCCGACGATGCTCGCCAGTGCGACCAAGGCCAGCGTCGCTGCGAAGAGCGCCGTCACGAGACGTCACCCGTTGCCGACCCGCCACGGCCGACGAGCCCCAAAAGCCCGTCCAGCAGGTCATCCGGCGACGGCGGGCAGCCAGGGATCCAGGCATCCACCGGCACGATTCTGCCGAGGTCGCCAACGACGCCAGGGGCGGAGCGAAAGACACAGCCGTCGATCGTGCAGCCTCCCGCGGCCAAGACGAGCTTGGGATGCGGCATCGCATCGTACGTAGCACGGATGAGAGGCACCATCGCCTCGGTGACGACGCCCGTGATCAAGAGGACGTCGGCATGGCGCGGCGACGGGGTGAAGGAGAAACCGAAGCGCGAGAGGTCGTAGACGGGACTGGCCAGAAGCGAGAGTTCCGACTCGCAGCCATTGCAGGAGCCCGCGTCGAGGTGGCGGATCGCCAAGGACCGCGCGAATAGCCTGGCGGGGGGGCTCGCCGCCTGCCCACGGATTGGCGCTCGGCGCGGCAGCGTTGCAGGGCCCTTGCCGAAGTTCACGAGCCAACGGGGATAGAACACGCAAAGGTCCCTCCTAGAGGTCGAGCGAAGCGACGGAAAGATTGAAGGAGGCATCGATGATCGGGAAGTCCTGTAGGATGTTGCGGTTCGCCAAGGCGAACGGTACCGCGACCCAGTTGATGCTGGAGGCGGTGCGGATGCGGCAGCTCTTCACCTTGCCGTCTTCGAGCGCCACGCGGTAGAATAGCCGGCCACGCGGCGATTCGACGAGACCATAGCCGGTGCCGGTGCCGGCGCCGCTAGCCGGCGGCAGTTGCGCAGTCTCCGGCGCATCGCCGCCCGCCCGCCGCAGCATGGCGACCGAAGCCAGAATCTCTTCACAGCGCACGGTGTAGCGCCCGAATGCGTCGCCCGTCGCACAAGCGGCAGGACGTCGCCCACCGATCACGGCGCGGTAGCCGGCGTACGGTCGATCCCACCGCACATCCTCCTGCAGGCCGGCCGATCGCCCCACGACGCCCACCAGGTCGAGCGACCGGTCCGGGATGCGTCCAGCGCCGTGCAGCCGGTCGAGGAAGGAGTTCGTGTGGTCGAGCGCCTGGCGAACGGCGAGAAATTGCCGCTCGACGTCATCGAGAAGCCTTAGCAACTCCTGGGTCACGTGACGCAACTCGCTCCGCCAGCCGCCTGGTGCGATAGGGCCGCGCATGTAACGATGTCCCGTCCACTGGGCACCGAAGCGCAGGACCGCCTCACGCAGCCGGTAGATGTCCGCGGCCGCGACAATCGTGCCGGTCGAGGCGGCGAGCGCAGCCAGGTCGCCGAGGTGGCTCTGCAGGCGTTCGCATTCGGCGAGAGCGCTCCGCAGGATCGAGGTCCGGTCGTTGACCGCAAGGTCGAGCGCATCTTCCACGGCCAGGCTGAAGGCGAGCGCATGCGCGACGTTCGACGTGCCGGTGACGCGCTCCGCGATGGCGAGAGCAGTTGGGATGTCGCTGCCTGTCATCAATTGGGCGACGCCTCGGCGCTTGTAGCCGGTCCGCAGCGAAACGCCGTGGATCTCGTCGCCGAGGACGCCCATCTCGTAGCGGAGAGCCTCCGCCACATCCGCCCGCACGGGGCCGAGCGGCATGATGTGCATGCCCTCGCCGATGACGCCGAGCTCGGATGCGCTTTCCGTGAATGTATCCGGCCCCAGGTCCTGCTCCTCCGCGAACCGCAGGCTCGGGAGTCCGTGGCGACTCGGCCGCGCGTGAGGCCCTGGTCCGACATCGCATTCCGAGACGCTTCCTTCGTCCCTCTGCCAGAGTGCGACACGCACACTGCCATGCTCCGGAAAGATGTGGAGAACCTTGTGCCCTTCATCCACGGCCCGCAGGCACATTTTCGGCAGGGATTCCCCTGCGCACTCCGTCGCGTGATCCATCATCTCCACCCTCCTAGCGCGGCAGCGGCCATTGCAGGAGCCAGGGCACCGCGAAGCCCGAGAGCACCAGGAGAACCGACAGGAGCACCGTCGGTGCGGCCTCGATCACGCCTTCCGGGGCCAGCCGTAGCCGAGAGGTGCCCGTCTGGTACCAGAGACGTGGCGTGCGGTAGGCGATGGCGACGAAGCCGAGCGCGAGCAGCGCGACCATGACGATCGCTGGTATGACCGTGCCCCGGTTCGCGAGGCCGCCCGCGGCGACCAGCCATTCGCTGAAGAAAGGCCCCAGCGGCGGTACGCCGGCCAACGCCGCGAGACCGAGCAGCAGGCCGCCGCTGCCCAGGGGCATGCCTTCGTGCAGGCGCCCGATCCTCTCTTGGTCGACGGTGCCATACCTGGTTTGGATCGCCCCGCTGGCGAAGAAGCACTGGCTCTTCGCCAGTCCGTGCGTGATCACGTGGAGAAGCGCACCCAGGAGGCCGATACCGCCAAATCCCATGCCAAGCGCGATCACGCCCATGTGCTCGATGGAGGAGTAGGCCAGCAGGCGCTTGAGGTTGCGCTGCCCTGCCATTGCGCCGACGCCGACGACAAGGGAGAGAAGGCCGAGGGCGATCAGGAGATCGTCCGGCCAGGCGACCCCGTGCAGGACGCTCTGCGCTTCATGCAACCCGCCCCGCAATACCAAGAGGATGCCGGCAAGTTCAGCGCCGGAGAGCAGTGCCGAGATCGGCGCCGGCGCCTGCGCATGGGCATCCGGCAGCCATGTGTGCAGCGGTGCGAGTCCAGCCTTGGCGCCGAATCCCACGAGGAGCATGATCGCTCCGGCCGCGGCGGTGACGGACGAACCCGCATCAATGAGGATGACGCCCGCGAGCGCGATGAGGCCGCCCATGCCCGCCAGCATGAGATATTTCCACGCCGCCTCGAAAGGGTGCGCACCGGGCCTCAGCCCGACGAGCGCCACGGAGCTCAGGGTGGTTGCCTCGACCGCGACCCAGAGGGCGAGCAGCGACCAGTGCTCTCCCAGCGCGAAGAGGCTCGCGACGAAGACTCCGAGCAAGGCGAAGTAGGCTGCTTGGTGCCGCTTCGGCCATGCCTCCTCCACCCCGCCTGACAGATAGCTCGGCGAGGTCCAGAAAGCAACGGCTGCCAGAATGGCCACAAGCGCCTGATAGGCGTAGCTCCACGCGTGGCTGGCGTAGGCCGCCAGCAGGAAGGCCACAGCCAGAGACGCCAGAGCCGTGGAGCCGATCGATCTGCCCAGCCTGGTTCGCCAGGCTGCGAGCAGACCGAAGGCGAGCGCGATGACCATGCCGGTAAGCCCCAGCTGGTGCATGACAGATGTGATGATGGTCCCTACCCCCTCAGGCGCGTCAGGTGATCTGCCGTCGGAGAGACCGCCAAGGCCGCGACACCCCGGCGCTCCAGCCATGCGAGCAAGGCACCGAGCAGCAGGACTTCGACGACGGCGAGGACCTCAGGCAGCCCCGGAACGGCAGGATACTGCAAGCTGAGCAGACTGACCGCGAGGTCCGCTCCCACCAGGAGGAGCGCCTGCAGCCACACCTCCCGGCGCATCATGGCGAGCCAGAGCGCCGTTCCGAGCACGCCTACCGGCAGACCCGCGCTGCCGAGGGCCCACCAGGCAAACGACAACATGGCGATCGAGCCCAGCACGAGCGACGGGGTCCCTCGTGCCGCAAGCCCATACTCCTGGCTTGGCGCACGGCGTGTGAGCAGCGCCGGTACGGCAAACACCTTGACGATCAGCCAGAGGGCAGCAAGATACAGCCAGGCGCTGTCAGAGCGTCCGACATAGACGGCAGCCACCACTGTGGCCAGCGCGGCGATGCGATACCACCCCAGGGCGCTTTGACTCCTGCGCGTGATCGAGAGCAGGACGAGGGCGAGCCAGGCGATCAGGGTCAGAACGACGAAGCTGCCGGTTGTCACGATGAGTCCTCCTCAGGAGATCGCGATGGCGAGCGCCGCCAGCGCGGCAATGGCCACGGAGACCGAAAGGTACTCGGCGATGCGGAGCAGGCGCAGCTTCGCGAAGGACAGCTCAATGAGCACGACCAGACACCCGAACAGCACAAGCTTCGCCGCGGTGGCCAGAATGGCCAGTCCCAGGACGGCTGGCGCCAACGATGCGGCAAGGCCCCACGGCGTCGCGAGAACATTCACGAGGATGATGCCGAGTACCGTGAACTTCATCCAGCCTCCCCACTCGAAGAGGGCGAGGTCTGTGCCGCTGGATTCGAACGTCCGATTGGGATCGATCAGCGAGAGTTCCTGGCTCGAATCCGGGTTGTCGACCGGCAATCGGCCCGCCTCGGCCAGAACCAGGAGGATCCAGGCGACGATCAGCAGGAGATGGCTCGGCAGCAGGAGATCGGGTCCCCCCAGAGCCTGGTTCACGGCGTAGGGAATTGTCGCGTGACCGAGGGATGCGGCGGTGAACAGTGCGGTCAAGGTAAGGGGCTCCGCCAGGGTGCCGATGAACCGCACGCGGCTGACGGCGATGCCTGAGAACGGGCTGCCCGCATCGGCCGCCGCCAATAGCAGCATCAATCCGGCCGCCCCCAGAATCATCCCGCCGCCGAGCATATCAGCCATGAATGCAAGCGGCAGCGGGAACGTGGTCAGCACCGGGATCAGCAGAGCCACGACGAGCGGAGCGGAGAAATAGATCACGGGTGCGAGGGAGCGAATGGCGGTAGTCTCCGCATTCCAGATC